>JBCDLQ010000020.1:0-13271 GCA_039414335.1 Pseudomonadota bacterium
GCGCCCTTTTACCTACTTCTTGCTCGGGAGAATACGGACGGCGCACTGGTCATTCTCGGCTTGTTCGTCGCGGCCGACGGTCTGGCCAGCCTAGTTTCGGCACCGTTCTGGGGCAAGTTTTCTGATCGGTCAAGCCGTCATGTGATGATTGCCGCAGGATCACTGGCTGCACTCAGTGGACTGTTTTTGGTTCTGGTTACGCAAGCATCGACAGCATTGGCCAGCTCGAACTGGGTCTATCCCCTGTTCTTTTTTGTGCTGATGGTGGCTCACTCTGGTGTTCGACTCGGACGGAAGATCTATGTGATCGATTTGACCGGCGGCAACAAGCGGACAGACTATGTCGCTGTGAGCAATACGGCCATCGGGATCGTTCTGCTCCTGACCGGTTTCGTCGGGTTTCTGACCGCTGTCATTCCAATCTGGACACTGATCGCGCTCTTGTCAGCTATGGGATTGGCCGGTGTGTTCATGAGCGCCCGTCTGCCGGAAATCGACTAAAGTAGGCCCATGAAGAAGGTCCTGTTCCTCATCCTGCTGCTGGCAGTGGTCGCTAGTGCCAGCTTTTACTGGTACAGCACGCAGCGCATCAGTGAGCAATTGGAACGAGTGGCCGGAGGGCTTGAGGCCGTGGGGCGACTCAGGTGGGATTCGGTCACTCTCGATCCCCGAGGCCGAGCGATCATCAACAACCTGGCTTTCCTTCCCGCTGGAGAGCGCGACGAAATTCGCATTCGCTCGCTGACTCTCATTACCAATAGCCTGCCCGGATTGCTCGAAATTGCCCCGATGATCAGTCGAGGTCAATTACCCAGCCACGCAGGGTTTCGGCTCAGCGGTCTGCGCCTCCCCTTGAATCCCCTGCTTGCCGATCTGAAACTCGAAACGCTCGGACTGCTTCCTCCTTTGCGATCCAGGGGTTGTGGACTTTCTGAAAGTCTTACGATCGCGAACCTGATCGAGATTGGCTATGTCCAGCTCGACATCGATGCCGATCTGAATTACTGGACCTCTGGCAATGACCTTCATCTCGAGTTAAAAGCAGAGTCCCTGGGTTTGAGTCGCATTTCGCATGATTTGAATCTGATGCATGCCTACCCGCTGACCACACTCGACTCTCTTGTCGAATTGCTCAAATCAGGCTATCTGCTGAGGCTCGACTATCAGTTCGAAGACCAGGGCATTACCGATCGCCTGGATCAGTACTGCGCAGGCGAAGATTCATCGGCTGCCCTTGCTTTTCGGGAACGCCATTTCGAGGCCTGGCGCCGAGCATGGACCGACGAAGGATTGGCCCCAACCCCTATCGTGGAAGCGGCCTATCAGCACTTCCTGGAGCAGCGCTCGGCTGCCCTGGGAATCAAGATCAGGCCGGAAGCCCCCATTCCTGTCAACGGCCTGAACACCGCAGAAATCGTCGATCTTCTACCTGCGCTGAATCTGAGTTTTTCCATTGCTCAGGGACCCGATATTGAATTGTCGACACAGCGGGTCGCTTCGACGCGGCCTGCTGCACCCGTCGTGGATGAAATGGACGACGAGGTTGAGGTGCAGGTACGGAGCGCGGACACGGCGGCTACAGACTCCACCATTGTCCTGGGACGCTCACCCGGATGGAATCGCATCGAATTGTCTGCGGCAGGCGATCACATCGGTGATCAGGCAAGAATTCTTCTTGAGGACGGTGTCGAGTTAACCGGCCGCATCATGGCCGTCGATTCAGGAAATCTGCAGCTACTCACCCGCAGTCGTCAGGGAGAATTCACGCGCCCCCTGAGGTTGGATTCGATCATCGTTATCGAGATCCGACCTTGATCCGGCTGATCTCATTACCAAAAAAGCCGCGAAGCCCAAGGGTCTTCGCGGCTTGAAGCATCCCTCAGGACGCGACTGATCCCTACATCGAATCAGTCCAGCACGAAGGTCACCCGCATGATCACCCGGTAGGTGCTGATGCGACCATCCTCGAAGTCCACCTTTTGTTCGGCAATCCAGGCGCCCTTGACGTTGTTCAAGCTGGACTCGGCTCGCTTGAGCCCCTGTTCGATTGCATCTTCGAACGACTTGTCGGATGAGGAAGAAATTTCAATGACTTTTGCCACGCTCATGATTGGACTCCTTTCGAGTTGGAATGGCGATCAACACTGTCCTGCGATTGCCGGACACTGCGGGCTAACTTACCATCGGTTGCTATGGCCGACAAACATCCCCCCAGCCGTCCTGCCCGGCTCTGGCGAAAGCTCAGAAATCGTCCGCTAAAAAGTCTGCTGTTCCTCGTAGTTCTCGTTTACCTGGGAACCGCGATCGGACACGTCTACAAGCCCTTGCCCGAAGGGCTCAACGCTGATTACCCACCGCGGGCTGCCGAGGATGTCGACTTTCTCGTCGACGCAACCTGGATCGCCGCTGACCGGTCACAGCAGCAGAACACCGAAATCTTCGAGCGGGTCATCGAACTCGTCAATCAGGCCGAGCAGCTGGTTGTCGTAGAGATGTTCCTGCTGAATGAATTTGCCGGCGCATCGGGCGCAGATCATCGCCCCCTGTCATCCATGCTGCTTGATGCCTTGATTCAAAAGAAGGCGCAACGGCCAGGGATGACCGTGGTCCTGATCGTCGATCCCTTCAACCGGCTCTACGGCGGAGTAGAAGCGCCAGCGCTGGACGAGGCTGAAGCTGCGGGAGTTGAAGTCATTGAGACACGTTTGAGCGCCCTGCCTGATTCGAATCCGGTCTGGTCTGGCATCTGGCGCCTGTGTTGCCGTTTTCTTGGAAACAGTACGGAAGGCTGGTTGCCGAACCCGGTCGGCGGTGAGTCAGTGAGCTTGCGAACCTATCTCACGCTGCTGAACTTCAAGGCCAACCACCGCAAGTCCCTGGTCGTCGATCAGGGGACGAGCTGGACAGGGCTGGTGACCACGGGGAACGCGCACGATGCCAGCTCCCGACACAGTAACGTTGGCGTGGTGTTCTCCGGAGCTGCCGCCATCGATCTGCTGGAAACCATGCGGGCCACGGCCAGATTTTCCGGTGTAGAGCCGGACTGGCCAATACCAGAGGTTCAGAGCGCCGCGGGGCAGTCAGAAGACAGTTTGGCTCGAGTGCTGAGTGAGGTCTCCATACGAGAAGTCATTCTCGAGCTGATCGACGACAGTCTCGAAGGAGAACGTCTGGACCTGGCGCTGTTTTATCTGTCGCAGCGCGACATCATCGAGTCCATCGCCGCCGCCCATCGGCGGGGCGTCGATGTGAGGCTGTTGATGGATCCGAACGAGGATGCCTTCGGTCGCAAGAAAGACGGTGTCCCGAATCGCCAGGTGGCACTGGAACTCCACGATCAAGGGATACCGATTCGCTGGTGCAACACGCGCGGCGAACAGTGCCACTACAAACATTTGCTGCATATCGACCAAGATCAACAGGCGTCGCTGCTGGTCGGCTCAGCCAACTACACTCGCCGTAACCTGGACGGCTTCAATCTGGAAACTCAGGTACTGATTGAAGCCAGCGCGGATCATGCCCAGATCATCGAAGCCGCAAGGTTCTTCGACCAACGCTGGTCCAATGAAGGCGAGCGCGAGCACAGCCTGCCCTATGCGGCCTATGAGGACACATCGCGCTGGCGCTATTGGCGCTATCGCTTCATGGAAGCCACGGGCCTTTCTACCTTCTGACACTCGTATTCCAGCGAACAGGAAACGCGAGCAATCAGCAACGGGTCTTGTTCCGGGGACAAACTGTCGAATCACCGATCAACACCCGATCATGGCGACTTCGTGGTACAGTCCGCGCCGCGCGGCTTCAGGAACGTCCGAAGTCGGCCTTCGCGGAAAGCACTCAGACCAAGGCTTGCTTCCCGAGGATCTGTCCAGCGATCCGTTGGATTGCTGTCACTGCCTTGGTCCTCAAGGTATGACCCACGATGTCTTTCGATACGCTCGGCCTCAGGGCCGAATTGCTGCGCGCCGTGCGCGAACAGGGCTACGATCAGCCCACCCCGATTCAGGAACAGGCCATTCCGGTGGTCCTGGAAGGCCACGATCTGATGGCCAGCGCTCAGACCGGAACGGGCAAGACGGCCGCCTTCACGCTGCCCTTGCTCCAGTGTCTGGCCGATCAGAAACAAGGGCGACAACCCAGAGCACTGGTGCTTACTCCCACGCGCGAACTGGCCGCACAGATCAATGAGAATCTCCGCGCCTACGCGCGCTATCTCCCAGTCCGCTCGCTGGAGATCTTCGGCGGCGTCAACATCAACCCGCAAATCGAACGGATTCGCCGAGGCGTTGGTGTCCTGATTGCGACACCCGGCCGCTTGATCGACCACATCCAGCGCGGAACGGTGAATCTGGACCATGTCCAGACTCTGATTCTGGACGAGGCCGACCGCATGCTCGATATGGGATTCCGGCCTTCGATTGACCGAATCGTGAAGTCACTGCCGAAACAGCGTCAAACCCTGCTCTTTTCAGCGACCTTCTCCAAGGAAATCAAGCAGCTCTCAGCGCGATATCTGAACGAACCACTGCAGGTCGAAACCGCTCCACCGAACAGCACGGTCGAGCTGATTGCCCAACAGGCGATTCATGTCGATCAACGCCGCAAGCGCGCCCTCCTATCCTGGATGATCGGTGATCAACGGTGGGAGCAGGTACTGGTATTCACCCGCACCAAACATGGCGCCAATCGGCTGGCCAAACAGCTGACCGCTGACGGCCTGCCCTCCGCGGCCATACACGGCAACAAGAGCCAGGGTGCGCGAACTCGCGCCCTGTCGGAATTCAAGCACGGTCAGATTCGAGTCCTCGTTGCCACGGACATTGCCGCAAGAGGCCTGGATATCGACCAGCTGCCCCACGTCGTGAATTTTGAAATACCGAACGTTCCGGAAGACTACGTCCACCGTATTGGACGAACCGGTCGGGCCGGTCGAGACGGTTTGGCGATCTCCCTGATCAGCGCCGACGAACGCCCCCTGTTCAAAGCGATCAGGAAGCTGGTCAAGATCGAAATCCCAACCCGGGTGGTTGAAGGCTATGAGCCCGAAGACAAGCCGGAAGACGCGCCATCGAAGGCCGACAATCGACGCGCCCGGAATGGAAATCGAGGCCGCTCAGGCCAGTCGGTGGGGAATTCCCAGGAGCACCAGCGTCCCGCTCAAAAACGCAGGAGACGCCGGCGACCCAGCGGAAATCGCAAGGCAGCCTGAGCCCTGAAGCTCAGGCCTGCTTCTGACGCTTCTCCGAATACATCGCCTGATCGGCGGCGGCCAACAGCACTTCGAAGTCCGCGTGCTCTGGCGTCCTCTGGACCCAGCCGAAGCTGGCGCTGATCTGTCCGGCCGCGCCGCGGGAACTGGCTGAGGACAGGCGGCGCTTGATCGCCTCCACTCGCTCAGCCGCCTGCTGCACGTTTTGCCCAGGCAGATAGATCGCAAATTCATCGCCGCTCAGTCGCCCGATCCTGTCCGAACCACTGAGCTCCGCTTCGCAGGCCGCCACAAGATCAGCCAGCGCCTGATCGCCCTCCGCGTGGCCATGGGCATCATTGATCGATTTCAGGTCATCCAGATCGATCATGATCAACACAGCAGAGCCACCTTCACGCTCAACGCGCACCAGGTCGCCCTGGGCAAAATCCTCGAAGAAGGCGCGGTTCATAGCCCCCGTCAGCACGTCGTGCGTCAACAGACTCCTTAGCCGCGTGTTGTCGCTGTAAAGGGTCGGAACGGCGAGGCCCAGATAGCTGCTGGCGGCCAGGCTGATCACGAGAAACTTCAAAAACAGGACTTCCGATTCCAGCGGCAGTGCAGCCGTGGCCACAGCCGTGATCAAGGCGAAAGCCGCCACCCCCATCACGGAGACCCAGGCGTTCTCCGTATGAACGATCCAGAGTTGAATCAGCAGCGGGATGAACAGCAGAAAAAGAACCAGCTCCGTGTAGTCCGTCTGACTAGCGACGAACAGGATCAGAGCCGTCATCCCCAGCATCAGTGCCAGTTTGCCCTGCGACCGTGTTTCCGTGTCTCGCTGCATGACCAGCAAACCTGAAATGCCTTCAGGAATGCCGATGGAGATCATGTGACCGATCTTGACGAACACGAGCATCATGAACGGTGCAAGGGCCAGCAAGGCGACGAAATCACCAATCCACCAGGCCGACAACAGTTCACCAATGCCCTGAACGTCCACCTCTCCACCGAGGAACAGCGTCAGGACTCCGAGGCCCGCGCCAATGCCGGTGGCTACCGCACTGCCCAGTAGGAACAGGCTGACCTTGGCCAGAGACGTGGCCGATTTGGCATGAATGGCGAGGCGACGCATCGGCAGCGCCACCAGCAGATTGGAACCCACATGGGTCAAGGCAAAGGTGCCGCCGAGCGTCAAAAGCTGGCTCAATGCGGTCCCTTTCGAATCGACGAGATCGACCAGAATCGTCCCGAGGATGCAGGCGATCGCGATACTCGGAACAATTCGGGCGCCATAAACGATCAACGCGGCAAAGCTAATCGCTGCGGGCGGAAACCAGAGGCTGGCATGTGGCGCGTATTCCAGCAGACGGGCAGCAAAGAAGCCCGTCACCCAGAACAGCAAGACCATCAGCTGTAGAAAGAGTCGATTCAAATTTCTGCTCTATTTGAGTCGAATTCGTTTCGCATTATGCGTGCTTTGTGATTTCTGATCAGCGCTGCGGCCGCATCATCAGCGCGTAGAGGGCCGGCACGAACAGCAGGGTGATTGCCGTACCGACGATCACGCCGCCAATCAGAACGTAGGCGAGCGGACCCCAGAAACTATCCAGCGTCAGCGGTACAAAGGCCAGCGCGGCTGCCAGCGCCGTCAGCACTACCGGTCGGGCGCGACGAACCGAAGCCTCGACAATGGCCGCGCGCGGCGCCTGCCCGGCGTTCAGATTGTCCGCAACCTGCTGGGTCAGAATCAGCGTATTGCGCATCAGTATTCCGGCCAGACCGATCATGCCCAGGAGGGCGACGAAACCGAAGGGCTGATTGAAGATCAGCAGAGCCAGCACGGCGCCAATCGTGCCCAGTGGTGCGGTCGCGACGACCACCGCAAGCCCTTTGAAGGAGCGCATCTGCAGCATGATAAAAATCAGCATCAGCGCGACCATCAGCGGCATCAGAACCTGTAGCGAGGCATTGGCCTTGTCAGACTGCTCCGTAGAACCCCCAATATCGATATGCAGGCCGGGTGGCAGATTGGCTCTCAGCTCTTTCAGATCCGCCCACAGCTGCGTGGTGACGTCATTGGGTTGCGCCCCCTGCACATCGGCCTGAACGGCAACGAAGGGTTGCCGGTTGTGACGCTTGATCACCGGCTGCTCAAATCGCACCTCAAGTCGGCCGAGCTGAGCGAGCGAAACCTTGACGCCGTTCTCGTTGAGCAGTTCGAGCTGCATCGGGTCAACCCGTTGGTCCGAGTCCAATCCGCGCACGCGAAGCTGAACGGTGCGGATGTCCTGTCGAACCTGGTCAATGGCGAGACCATGACTCTGGAACTCCAACTGCTCGGCAACGGCTCGTGGCGTCAAGCCGATCAGGCGCAAGCGCTCATGATCGAGCTCCAACCAGCCAACCGGAACCCGCTCATCCCACTCCAGATGGGGCTCGACGACGTGGGGATGCCGCGCCATGATGTCGCGGACCTGGTAAGCCACTTCCCGCAGCTGGACCGGGTCGTCGCCCACCACGCGGAACATCAGCGGCCAGATCACCGGCGGCCCGTAGAGCAGTTGCGAAACGCGCACGCGCGCTTCGGGATAGGCACCGCTGGCGACGTGAGCGGAGAGATCGGCAATGAGCTGATCACGCGTATCGCGATCGCTGGTCACGGCCACCAGTTTGGCAAAGGCAGGATCGGGCTGTTCTGGATTGGCCGAGATGAAGAATCTCGGTGCGCCCGCCCCGACATAGGTCGACAGACTGCGGACCTCGTCACGCTCGGCCAGGAAAGCTTCGAGGCGCCGTGCCGTATCGTCGGTGACGGCAATCGACGTGCCCTGGGGCAGGAACACGCTGACAATGACTTCTGGTCGATCGGAGCCCGGAAAGAACTGCTTGGCCACCGGTCCCGCCAGGCCCACCACCGACAGCGCCAACACGCCCAGAGTGATCATCACGACCTTCAGGCGATGACCCACACAGTACTCGACCCAACGTCTCAGGCGCTGATAGATGCCTTCCTGATAGTTGTCCTCCTTGTGACCACCACCCTGCTCCCGGAGCAGGATCGACCCCAGATAGGGCGTAAACGTCACGGCCACAACCCAGGAGATGATCAGGGCAAAGGCAAGAACCCAGAAGATATTGCCGGCATACTCGCCAACGCCGGAGCGGGCAAAACCGATCGGTACGAAGCCGGCCACGGTCACCAGGGTGCCGTACATCATGGGTGCGGCCGTTGCCCGCCAGGCAAAGGCGGCGGCATCGAGCTTCTTCAGCCCTTCCTCGATCTTGACCAGCATCATCTCGATCGCAATGATCGCGTCATCGACAAGCAGGCCCAGGGCAATGATCAAGGCGCCCAGGGTGATCCGATCCAGGTTCATGCCGACCAGCTGCATCAGAATGAATGTCAGGCCCAGCGTGACAGGTATGGCGATACCGACAATCATGCCGGCCCGCCAGCCGATAGCCAGGAAGCTGACCAACATCACAACCAGCACCGCAATCAGGAACTTGACTTGAAACAGGCTCACGGCCTGGGCAATGGCTTCCGATTGATCGTTGAGCACTTCCAGCGACATACCCAAGGGCAATCGAGCGCGTTCCGATGCGACAAACTCCGCCAGACGCTCGCCCAACTCCAGGCCATTCGTGCCCTTGGCCATGACCACACCCAGGACCAGGGCATCCTCACCATTGGCGCGGACCAGAAAGGACGGTGGGTCCTCATAGCCCTGGCTGACGGTCGCGATGTCGTCGAGTCTGAGAATGCGCTCGCCGACGCGAATCGGCACCGACCGCAGTCGTTCCAGATTGGCGAGGTCGCGCTCCATGCGGAGGTACACGCGCGGCCCGTCCGTATCAACCTGACCAGAAGCCACCAGCGCGTTGTGATCACGAATGGCCGCGAAGATCGTGTTCGGATCCAAACCCAGATTGACCAGCTGGGCGTTATCGAACTCGACCAGAACGCGCTGGGGCCGTTCACCAATCAACAGAGCCTTCGCCACGCCGTCGACACGCCGCAGTCGGTCGCGCATCGATTCGGCCTCACGCGTCAGAACGCGCATGGGCAAACCCGGTGCGCTCAAGGAAAGAAGGCCGAAATAGACGTCCGAAAAATCATCGTTGACGATGGGGCCGATGACGCCTGGGGGTAAGCGCGGTTGCTCATCGAGCATCCGCTTGCGCACCTCATAGAACAGGTCTGGCAGCACGTCGCTGGGCGTGTAGTCAAAGAATTCGATGAGCAGATCGGCCCGACCGGGTCGGACCGTGGTTTCGATGCGATAGAGGTTCTCGACTTCCTGGATACGCTTCTCCAGGCGATCAACCACCTGATCCTGGAGATCCTGTACGGTCGCACCCGGCCACTGGGCCGAAACGACCATCACTCGAACCGTGAACGATGGATCTTCAGCCCGTCCCAGGGACAGAAAAGCGGCAATGCCACCCAGCACGGACAGAATCAGAAAGAACAGCGTGACCGAGCGCTGGCTGGCCGCGATGCGAGAAAGATTGGGCGTCGGCATGGTCGGTCAGCGGCTCAGCGGCTTGCCGGCAAGGCCCGAACGGCCATGCCGTCCTGTAGCAGATGGGTCCCGAGGGCGATGACTTCCGCGCCCGGCTCGATATCGGCAATGACCTGAGCATATTCGGCGTCCAGATCGATGATGCGGACCGGTAGCGGGCGTGCCTGGCCATCGACAATCTGCCACAGCTGAGCGCCCTGCCCCCGTTCATTGATAGCGGCGACCGGCACCTGGAGAATCGGTTCGGCCAGCGTCTGATCCAGACCCAAACGAATGACGCTGCCGAGGCGCAGATCGACGCTGGGATCGACGAAGCGGTAACGCGCCGACCAGGTGCGTGTCACCGTATCTGCAGCCCCTGCCACTTCACGCAACACCATCTCGAACACTTCGCCGGTCGAGAGGATGGCTTGTGCCTGCTCAGGCACGCCAACCGCCTCCGGCAGGAAGACTTCAACTTCGCGAGGACCGTCGACGGCAATCGTCGCCATCGGTTCACCGGCAGCGACGACCTGACCCGGCTCTCCGATCACTTCGATCAGAACACCCGCGCTGGGCGCGATCAGCGTACCGTACTCGAGCGCATTACTGACCTGTTCCAGTCGAGCGCGCGCGGCATCGACACGCTCGCGACTCGCCTTCTCGGCGAGGTCGACCTGTTCAAAGGCCTGGTCGCTGATGAATTCACGATCCAGCAGGTCCCGATTCCTTCGGCTTTCCGCTTCAGCGGTTGCCAATTCGGCAACCGCCGTGTCCAGATCAGCGCGGGCCACGCGAACGGCCTGTTCCAGATCTCTGGGATCCAGGTTGAATAGCACCTGTTCCGCATCCACCCGCTGGCCCGCATCGACCAGGCGCTCTGAGATCAGACCACCGACGAGAAAGGATACGGGAGTTTCGAAACGAGCGCGCACTGTGCCACTCAAGCCAATTGAGGTCTGGGTCGCCAGCTCGACCGTCGCGACGCGAACCCATCGAGCCTGATCGGATTCCTGCTCTTCCGTACCCGAAGAACAAGCTGCTAACAGCACAGCGGCCAGGGAAAAGAGCACTGGGGTCAGGCGAGACGACATGGAAGAAATCCTTGGGTGCGACGCAACTCCAGCATTCTACCGAAACATCAATGCTTTCTGATGTAAACGCGATGGCACAGAACATCGTAGGAACACGCTCCGTATATACTCCTGTGCTGGTTTGCTTTCGGCGGGTTCACCCTCGATGTTGTTGCTGTTCTTCTACCTCTTTCTGGCGGTTGGCGTCTCGTTCCTCTGTTCCATTCTGGAGGCCGCGCTGCTGTCGGTTCCGTCCTCACATGTGGCCTTGATGAAGGAGCGCGGTTCGCGCGCCGGAGCCAAGCTGGACGACCTGAAAAAGGAAATCGATCGCCCCCTGTCGGCGATTCTGTCGTTGAACACGGTTGCGCATACCTTTGGTGCTGCCGGCGTGGGTGCGCAATCGCTGAATCTATTCGGCCAGGCCTGGGTTGCCGTCACCTCAGCCGTCGTCACCCTGTTGATCCTGATCTTCTCCGAAATCATTCCCAAGACGCTGGGGGCAACCTATTCGAAGCAGCTGGCGGGATTCACCGCTCACACCTGTGGCGTACTGATCATCATGACCTGGCCGCTGGTCATCCTGTCTCAGTTCCTGACGCGCTTGTTGGCGAGCAAGGATGAGGGACCGACAGTCAGCCGCGAAGAGTTTCGCCTGCTGGCCAAGACCGGTCATCAGGAAGGCGTCTTCGAAAAGGAAGAATCCAATATCTTCCTCAATCTCATCCGCTTCTCGGCGATCCGCGTTGAAGACATCATGACTCCGCGCGTAGCCGTAATGAGGCTGCAGCAGGATCGAACCCTGTCGGATGTCATGGAAGAACACGAGTCCATCCCGTTTTCGCGCATCCCGGTGTTCGGTGATTCCGATGAGGACATCCAGGGCTACGTGCTGAAAACCGAACTGATGCTGGATCTCGCCAAGGGACGAGGCGATCGTCGCCTGGCCGAGCTCAAGCGCGAAGTCCTGTTCGTTCCGGAATTCATCGATCTGAGAACCTTGTTTAGCCAAATCCTCGCCGATCAGGAGCACTTCGCCGTCGTCGTTGACGAATATGGCGGCTTTGCCGGAGTCGTCACCCTGGAGGATGTCATCGAGACCCTCCTCGGACTCGAGATCGTCGATGAAAGCGATACGACGGAAGATCTTCGCAACGCCGCCCGTCAGCGCTGGATGAAGCGGGCCGAGAAACTGGGCATCGATTTTCCTATGGCGGCCGAGCCCGAGGCGGATTCGACCAGTACGGACTCGCCCGACAAGCCCTGATCAATCCAAGTCTTTTCGATCGCTGTTGAAAGACTCGACCAGGGATTTCTGCACCGTCCCTGGGACTGCCTCATAGTGCGAAAATGCCAGCGTATAGCGTCCCTGGCCGCCGGTCAGGCTCTTGAGTGCGGTCGGAAATTCAGACACGGCCGAGAGCGGAACCGCCGCAGAGATGCTCGTCACAGCCCCCCGAAGACTGTCAGTCCCCTGAATACGGGCGCGCTTGGAGGCCAGTGAGCCGGTTACATCGCCCATGACAGCGTCCGGCACTTCCACCTCGAGTTCCACCACAGGCTCGAGGATTTGCGGCCCGGCGCTCAGCACGGCCTCCAGCAACGCTCGACGACCTGCAACGACGAAGGCGACCTCCTTCGAGTCGACCGGGTGGTGCTTACCGTCATAAACCACCACCTCCAGATCCTGTAGCGGAAACCCAGCGATGGCGCCATCGTCCAGCAATTGACGCGCACCCTTCTCGACGGCGGGAATCAGATTCGTCGGAATCGATCCGCCCACCACTTCGCTACGGAACTGGAACCCCTCTCCACGTGCCAGTGGTCGCACGCGCAGGAAGACTTCACCGAACTGACCAGCGCCGCCGGTCTGCTTCTTGTGACGGTAGTGGCCTTCCGCTGGACGCGTGATGGTCTCGCGATAGGCGATGCGAGGCGTGCGAGTCTCGACCTCAACGTTGTAGCGCTGTTTCATTCGCTCGAGCATGATTCGGAGATGCATCTCGCCCAGGCCGCGAATCACCGTCTCGTTCAGCTCCTGATGATGTTCCACCTGAAAGCAGGGATCTTCCTCGCTCAGGCGCTGCAACGAACTCGCCAGCTTCTGCTCCTGCCCTCGCGTCGAAGCCTCGACGGCCAAACCGAACATCGGTTGGGGAAAGTCCACAGGCTTGAGGTAGTAGTGATCCTCGTCGTGCCAGTCATGAAGTACTGCGTCGTAATGAATCTCTTCATGCTTGGCGAGTGCGCACAGATCGCCAGGAATGGCCCGCTCGACTTCAACGTGTTCCTTGCCGTGAATGCGATAGAGATGGGCCGCCTTGAAGGCCTTGCGACTGTCGCCGACGAAGAGCTGTGTTTCCGGCGTGATTGTGCCTTGATGGACGCGGAAGATACTCAATTTCCCTGCATAGGGATCGTTGGTGATCTTGAAAACGTGCGCCAGCACATGACCCTCTGGATCTGGTCGCGCCTCGACCCGCTCGCCGTCCGGGCCAGAGC
>JBCDLQ010000021.1:0-13188 GCA_039414335.1 Pseudomonadota bacterium
CCCGGGTGTTCGAGCTCAAGGGCCGGCCGGCAGACCATCCGCTGATCGTGCACGTGGGCAGCATCGAACAAGCCCGGGATTGTGCCGCCGATTGGCCGGACGCCGCCGATCAACTTGCCCAGAGCTTCTGGCCCGGTCCGCTGACGCTCGTATTACCGAAGTCCGAGACGATCGATGCCGCGATTACCGCCGGCCAGGACACGGTCGCCCTGCGGATGCCGGATCATCCTCTGGCCCTGACCGTACTGCGAGCAGCCGGTGTTCCCTTCGTTGCCCCCTCGGCCAATCTCTTCACCCAACTCTCGCCTACGCGAGCGGAAGACGTGGCCTCGGCCTTTTCTTCTGATGACGTACGGGTCGTCGACGGCGGGCCCTGCCAGGTCGGTATCGAATCGACGATTCTGGCGCTGGACGCTGAACAACGGGTGGCGCGGGTGCTCCGCCCGGGCATGGTCACGCCTGCCGAGTTGCAGTCCGCGCTGCCAATCGATTGGTCGATTGATCAGCGCGACGAGACCTCGACCCGGGCGCCAGGACAGATGGCCGTTCACTACCGGCCTGCACAGGCCCTACGGGTCGAAGTGCTGGCCGATGCATCTGCACTGGAAGACCGTCTGCAGTCGCTGCAGTCCAGCGGGGCAGCTGTGCTGACTTTGCCCGACTCAGCCTCGGAAGCGGCTCGTCTGCTCTATCGCCTGCTGCGCGAACCCGAAGCTGCGACTAGCGATGAACTCATTCTGCTGCTGCGACAGGCACAGATCGATGACCCGGCCTGGCAAGGCATCGTCAATCGCCTGACGAAGGCGGCTTCGCGCTGGATTGGCGCTTCTTCCTGAGTTTCGGGTAGCGCGGCGCTTCTCCCTCGGGCCGCTTGCTGAACCGCTTGTAGAGCCAGAGATACTGGGCAGGCGTTCGGCGGATCCGACCCTCCAGCCAGTCATTGACGCGTCCTAGCGCCAATTCCGTGTCATCGGTGGCCATCCACTCACTGCCATCGACCAGAGACAGCAACCATCCCGGCCGGTCGGGATGACGGGTCAGGTCAGTAAAGACCACGCGGCAACCGGTCTTGCGGGCCAGCTTGTGGACCAGGGTCATCGTCAGCGTGTCGATGCCAAAGAACTTCACGAAAACCCCGTCACCGCTCTTGGGCTGGATATCGGCCGCGATCGAAGCGGCGTGGCCCCTACGAAGGGCGCCCAGCAGTTCGCGAATCGCTGCGCGATCGCCGGGCACCATACGCGCAGCAAAGCGCTGGCGCGGTTCGTTGATGAAGCGGTCCAGAGCCGCATTGGACGGGGCGCGATAGAGCGTGGTGATCGGGCCGGCCATGGACAGTCTGAGATTCAACAGCTCCCAGTTGCCGATGTGGCCGCTGACATACAAGGTGCCGGTTGTGCTGTCTTTTGCAGTTTCCATGAGCTCGGGACCGGACTCGATGATGATCTCGCGATCCAGCCATTCGGCCTTGGCGTGCCACAACACGCCAGCCTCGAATATCAGGCGTAACAATTCGCGGCAGTAGCGTCGGTGCAGGGCCTTGCGCTCAGGGCCTGGGAAATGAGGGAAGCACATCGCCAGGTTGGCATCGATGACCGGATGCTTGCCCCAGGGCAGGTGATAGAGCAGCCGGCCGCAGGCGCCGGCCAATGCCCGTCGTGCAGGCTCGGGCAACCAGCTGATCACATAGACGGCGATTCGAGCCAACAGCAACAGGGCGCTC
The DNA here is from genome assembly GCA_039414335.1 of Pseudomonadota bacterium. GTDB lineage: Bacteria > Pseudomonadota > Gammaproteobacteria > Xanthomonadales > Wenzhouxiangellaceae > Wenzhouxiangella. Next base: position 1,724 of record JBCDLQ010000021.1, read on the forward strand.
ATCGATTCAGGCCGATCCGTGCTCATAGGGGTTCGGCAGGCCCTCGGGCTGCAGGGAAAACCGCTTGTAGCGCCAGAGATACTGCGCAGGATAGGTGCGCGCCTGATCAGCCAGGAATTCGTTCATGGCCGTGATCGCCGTGTCCTGATCAGGGCTGTAGACCGCTTCAGGCGCATTCATATAGGCCATGCCCCAGCCCGCGCCGCCGGGAAGGCGATAGCAGTAGCCCGAGACCACCCGGCAGCCCGTGGCCTGGATCAGGCGGTGGTAAAGCGTCATGGTCAGCGCAGGACGGCCGAAGAAGCTCGCATAGCGACCTTCGCCCTGCTTGGGCTGCTGGTCGATCAGCATGCCGACCGGCCCGCCTCGCTTGAGCTGCTGCAGCAGCTTGCGCAGGGCAGGTCCGCCGGCAGCAACCAGCTCGCCGCCAAAGCGCTCTCTCGAGCGGGTCAGGGCCTGCTGCCAGTCCTGCCGCTCAGGCGCCGTATACAGACCGAACATGCCGACGTTCATCATCGTGTAGAGCGAAGCCAGCTCCCAGTTGCCGAGGTGGCCGCCGAGCATGAGGACGCCGCGCCCTTTTGCGAGTGCGCCATCGAGCACGTCCTGGCCTTCGACCGATCGTATATGCCGACGCAGGCGCGCTTCCGACCAGTGCCAGACGGCCCCTGTTTCGAGCAGCAAGCGCACCATTTCGCGCCGATTGTTGGCAGCGAGTTCTGTCAGTGCTTGTTCGTCAGCCTCGGGAAAGGCGATGCGCAGGTTGGCTCGGACGATTCTTGCCTTGCGCTGATCGCGCAGCTTCAGCAACGCGGCCAATGGCACGGCCAGCGCATGCAAAGCGCGCAGTGGTATCAGGCTTAGCAGCCAGATCAGACAGCGGGCCAGCGTCAGCACTACGTAAGGTCCCCCGAATGGATGATGGGCTCATGGTAGCGCTGCAGCTCGGTCAGCGCTTGGCAATGAAAAAGCACTGATGAATGCGCTGATTGCGCTGGAAGTCGCGTGGAATCGACCAGCGGCTCCGGTCTTCGATTTCGAAGTCCAGCCCCAGGCTGGGGTCGAGCTTGAAGCGACGCAGATTGGTCGAGAAGATCAGGGTGCCGGTCTCGCTCAAGCAGTCCATGGCTCGACGGATCATGGTGCCGTGATCACGCTGGACATCCAGGGTGGTTTCCATGCGCTTGGAATTGGAAAAGCTCGGCGGGTCGAGAAAGATCAGATCGTAGCTTTCATCGCAGGCCTCCATCCAGGCCAGCACATCGGCCTGGATCAGTCGATGGCGGCTGTTGGCCTGATCGTTGAGCGCCAGGTTGTCGGACAACCAGTCCAGATAGGTATTGGACAGATCCACGCTGGTGGTCGAGGCGGCGCCGCCGACGGCGGCCTGCAAGGTGGCGGCCCCCGTGTAGCAGAACAGGTTGAGCACGTGCTGGCCCTGGGCATGCTCGGCCAGCCAGAGCCGGACGGGTCGGTGGTCGAGAAACAGGCCCGTGTCCAGGTAGTCGACGAGGTTGATCTTGAAGCGGCAGCGGCCCTCACGAACGACGAGGGTCTGGCCTGTTTCGGCTTGCCGCTTGTACTGCGCTTCCCCGCGCTGGCGTTTGCGCACCTTGAAGACCATGCGGTCGGCAGGTACATCCAGCGCCTCGGGAATCACCTGGAGCGCCGCGCGCAGGCGCGCCTGCGCCTTGCCGGGATCGATGCTGGCGGGGGCCTGGTATTCCTGCACGTGCAGCCAGCGTCCAGACTCGGTCTCATACACGTCGATCGCCAGGGCATATTCGGGCAGGTCGGCGTCATAGATCCGGTAGGCCTGGATGTCGTCCTTGCGCAGCCATTTGGCCAGCTGGCGCTGATTCTTGGCCAGGCGATTCGCCAGATCCGTGGCCTTGGCGGCCGTGCGCTCGGGTGCCGTGCCAATCTCGAACCGATCGAGCTGGCAGGGGATGGGGCCGTTGCGCATGGGCCAGCTCTTGTCTGGCTTCAGGCCCAGCTCCACGCCGGCGCCATTGAGGATGATGGCGCGCCAGCCCGGAAAGTTCTGACGCAGGGTCTCGGCAAGCTGCAGATACAGGGGCAGCATCTGATGGCTCTGTCCCAGGCGTTCGCCGTAGGGCGGATTGGTGATCAGCAGGCCGCGCGACGCCGGTGCGGTCAGGGTCTGGAACTCGGCCTGGGTAAAGTGGATTGCCTTGTCGAATCCGGCTCGGCGAGCGTTCGCCTGGGCAATCCGGATCACGCGCGGATCGTTGTCGCTGCCGACCATCTCCGGCAGGGACTGCAGGCCCGCATCCTGACGGTCGATGGCCTCGTCGATCAGCGACTTCCAGGCCCTCGCGTCGTGGCCCGCCCATTTGAGAAATCCGAATCGGGTTCGGTTCAGACCGGGTGCCGTGTCACTGGCCATCATCGCGCCCTCGATCACCAGCGTGCCGGAGCCGCACATAGGGTCCAGCAGGGGATGGTCTTCGCGCGCCATCTCCGGCCAGTCGGCGCGCAGTAACATGGCTGCGGCCAGATGCTCCTTCAAGGGCGCGATATTGCCGGGCTCGCGATAGCCCCGTCGGTGCAGGGGGTCGCCCGAGAGATCGAGTGAAATCGTGACGCGCTTGCGGTGCTGGTGAGCCTGGATCCTTACATCGGCCTGCTGCAGATCGACGGAAGGCCGTTGCCCGAGGCGAGCACGGAACTGATCCACGATCCCGTCCTTGATCCGCTGCTCGGCAAAGCGCGAATGGGTCAGGGTGGGTCGCACACCTGAGAAGGAGACGGCGATGGCGTTGTGCACATTCAGGTGCTCGCCCCACTGGATCGTCTGGACGCCTTCGTACAGGGCGTCGTCGTCATCCGCATCGAACTCGGCCAGGGGCATCAGGACGCGCGCGGCCAGCCGCGACCACAGGCAGGCCCGGTAGGCATCGGCGAGCTCACCTTCAAAGCGACAGCCGCCGCGTTCGGCGCGCGCTTGCGCAATGCCCATGGACCGCAGTTCGGCGGCCAGCAGTTCTTCCAGGCCTTGGGCTGCGGGGGCGAAGAATGACGTCATCGGGATATCGGGCTGTAGTTCAGCCCACTAGGGTAGCGTCGCGAAGACGAAGAGTGTAGCGTCGCGAGCGAGTGCTTCGCCCGCGACGTTCAATGCTGTGGTGGTTTCACGCCGCTTTCGAGGTTTCGACGGGAGCGGTCTTGGCCTTGCCCAGGATCAGATCGGAGGCCTTTTCGGCAATCATCACGGTCGGCGCGTTGGTGTTGCCGCCGACCAGCGTCGGCATGATCGAGGCATCGATCACGCGCAAACCGTCCAGGCCGCGGACTCGCAGTTCGGGATCGACCACGGCGTCCGCATCGACGCCCATTCGGCAGGTGCCCACCGGGTGGTAGATGCTTTCTGCCTTGGTCCGGATGAAATCGATCAGACCCTCGCGGCTCGTGACCTCATTGCCCGGGAAGATCTCGTGGGCGCGGAAGGGCTTGAAAGCCGGCTGATGGAGGATGTCGCGCGACAGGCGCACGCACTCAAGCATCATCTCCAGGTCTTCCGGCGCGCTCAGGTAGTTGGCGTGGATGGCGATCGGCTCGCGCGGGTCCGTGGACTTCAGGGCCAGGTGGCCGCGGCTCTCCGGCCGTAACTGGCAGGCATGCACCGTGTAGCCATCGCCGGGCAGGCGATTGCGGCCATGGTCATCGAGCAGGGCCGGGACAAAGTGCATCTGCACATCCGGTCGGTCCGTGCGGCCGCGACCGCTGACCAGGAAGGCGCCAGCCTCGGCGATGTTCGAGGTGCCTTCACCTTCATGGTGGAGGAAATACTTCAGGCCGACTCGCAGCTCTTGTTTTAGATCGTTGAGCTGGTCGTAGGTGACCGGCTGGGAGCAGCGGGTCAGGGTGCAGATGTCCAGGTGATCCTGCAGATTCTGGCCGACCTGAGGCAGGTCGTGGCGCACGCGTGCGCCGGCCGCCACCAACAGGCGGGGATCACCAATTCCCGACAGCATCAGCAACTGCGGCGAGTTGATGGCGCCGGCCGCCAGCAGCACTTCGCGATCGGCGACGGCGGTTCTGGAGATACCGCGCCGCGCATAGCGTACGCCGCGAACGCGGTCCGAACCGGAGAAGGTCAGGCCCAAGGTCATGGCGCCGGTCATCACGGTCAGGTTGGGTCGCGAGCGTACGGGCTTCAGGTAGCCAGCTGCCGTACTGCAGCGTCGTCCGTCGCGCTGAGTGACCTGATAAAAGCCAGCGCCGCGCTGGGCATGGCCGTTGAAGTCATTGTTGCGAGTGAACCCGGCCTGGCCAGCCGCCTCGATAAAGACTTCACTCAGGGGGTTTGTGAAGCTGAGATCCGACACGCTCAAGGGGCCGCCCGCGCCGTGCAGATCGGAGGCGCCACGTTCCTGGTCCTGCGAGCGCATGAAGTAGGGCAGTACGTCGGTCCAGCCCCAGCCGGGATTGCCCAGGGACGCCCAATCATCGTAGTCGCTGCGGTGACCGCGCGAGTAGCACATGGCGTTGATCGAGCTCGAACCGCCGAGGACACGGCCTCGCGGCCAGTACAGCTTGCGGTTGTTTAGGTTCGGCTCGGGTTCAGTCTCATAGTTCCAGTTCAGAGACTTGAAGTTGACCAATTTGGCCAGGCCGGCCGGCATGTGAATGAACGGGTTCCAGTCACGAGGGCCCGCTTCCAGCAGCAGGACCTTGACGGAGGGGTCGGCGCTCAGGCGATGGGCCAGCACGCAGCCGGCGGAGCCGGCGCCGACGATGATGTAGTCGTAATGATTGGGCATGGGGTATCGCGCAATCCTTGCTTCAATGGGGTGAAATTCGGTCCAGTTTATCAGCGTGCGCTAGAGCCGCGGGTCTACTCTGAATGGGCCGATTTGCGCCCCATTCGGATCGCCGGGTGGCGCGAGCAGCTCAGCGCAGCGCACAGAGCTGTTCAATGCCCTGAAGGATACGCGGAGACGGGCGGGTCAGCAGGTCCGGGTCGATTGTGACCAGGCGCGCCGACAGCATTTCCTGGAGCACCAGGTCTGTCCAGTCGACGTGGGCATCGGCAGCGGCAATGATCAGATCGGGTGCGGCTTCAACGACTGCTTCGCGGCTGACGACGGCGGCTTCAATATCGAGATCGGCGAACACATTGACCATGCCGCACACGGCCAGGGTCTCGTTGATCAGATGGCGTCCGCCCAGGGTGTACAGCGGTCTGCGCGAGACTTGATAAAACACGTCCAGTGCGGAGCCTGAAGGGACGTGGCTTGCGCGCAAATTGTTCAGAGCCTGTTCGAAAGCGTTCGCTGCGCGATCTCCCGCCTCAGCCGCCGAGAGGGCGCTCCCGATCGCCCGCAGGGCGGATGCCACATCGTCCAACGTGCGCGTCTCGATCCAGATGACGCTCACACCCAGCGATGTCATCGAGTCGGCCACGGCCTGTGGTGTGCCACCGCGCCAGGCCAAGGCCGTATCGGCGTTCAGGGTCAGGATGCGTTCAAGATCAAAACGAAAGGCGTCACCGATGCGAGGCAGCGCTTGCGCCGCTTCCGGATAATCGCTGTAGTCCACCACGCCCACGAGTCGATTTTCGGCGCCAACGGCGTAGACCAGTTCGGTCAGGTGCGGTGCCAGGGTGACCACGTGCGGCGGCGCCTCGCTCCGGCCAGGGACCAGCCAGAAAACGAGTATTGCCGCCACCAGCAGGCGACTAGAGGCGATAGGCATAGGTCAGGGTGGCCGTGAGCACCAGCCAGAGCAGCACCATAAGGGGCAGGCCCACGCGTACGAAATCGTTGAATTTGTAACCGCCGGCGTTCATGACCAGCAGGTTGGTCTGATAGGCCATGGGCGTGGCGAAGCTCAGGTTGGAGCCGAACAGCACGGCCAGAACGAAGGGCTCGGCGGGCAGCATCAGCTGCTGCGCCAGGCTGATCGCGATCGGCGTGCCGATGACCGCAGCGGCGTTGTTCGAGACCACGTTGGTCAATGCGGCCATGGCCAGCATCAGGCCACCGAGAATGGCAAAGGCCGGGACACCGGCGCTGAGCAGGAGGAACACCTGAGCGATCCAGTCCGCGCCACCCGTGCGCATCAGGGCCATACCCATGGCCAGCGAGGCGACGATGATCATCACCACCTGGATCGACATGGCGCCCATCGCTTCCTTCCAGCTCAGGCAGCGGGTGATCAGCAGGGCCAGTACGCCGAAGACGGCGCTGATGGCAATCGGCAGGATGCCGGCAGCGGCGACTACGATGACGCTGACCATGATGCCCAGAGCGACCGGTGCCTTGGCCGTCTTGGGCAGATTGACGCTGCCGTCGAGAACCAGGAAGTCACCCGTGTCCTTGAGCTGGTCGAGCTGCTTCGGCGAGGACTGGACAAGCAGCACGTCGCCGGAGCGAAGCACCGTGTTTTCCACGCCCGTGGCGCGGGTCTGATCTTCGCGATTGAAGCGGTGCAGGGCGAGCAGTCTCAGGCCGTAGCGACTCAGGAGCCGGGCCTGGGCAATGCGCACGCCGAGCAGCTTGGAGGTCGGCGTGATGGCCACCTCGGCGATCTGCTGATTCAGCGGCTCCAGCGGGTGCGCTTCATCGATCTCCACATCGCCGGAATAGAGCTTGCCGCCGAGCAGGTGTGCAAACTCGCGCAGATTGTCCTGCGTGTTGGTGGTGGTGATTCGGTCGCCCGCCTTCAGCACCACGTCGGGCAGGGGCGTCACGAACACGCCCGGGCCCCGCTGGATCTTTTCGACCTTGAGCTCGCCGTTGCACAGATCGATGGCCTCGGCCAGCTGCACGCCCGTGGCCGAGCTCGACTTGTCGATACGAATCTGTGCGGTGTAGAGGCGCTTGACCGTTGTCTGCATCGGTACCGGTCGCTCGGGCAGCAGGCGCGGCGCGATCAGCCATAGATAGAGCATGGCGACGAAGCCGGCGATGCTGGCCGGGATCAGGAAGTCGAACATGCGAAAGGTGGCCACACCCATGTCGGCGGCCACGCTCACGACCAGCAGGTTGGTCGAGGTACCGATCGTGGTAGTCATGCCGCCGACGATGCTGATCAGGCCCACGGGCAGGAGCAGGCCGCTGGGCGACAGACCCGTGCGCAGGGCCACGCCGATCAGGATGGGGAGCAGCATGACGACAATCGGCGTGTTGTTGATGAAGGCACTCAACACGGCGCAGACCAGCAGGGTGGCCAGCAGCGACAGGGACGGCGCCCGCCGCCAGGCGGCCGTGAGCATTCGACCGACCGGCTCAAGCGCGCCGGAGCGGATCAGGCCCTGCCCCAGGATCATCAAGGCACACACGGCCACGAGGGCCTGATGTCCGAAGCCGAGGAAGAAGTCTGTGGAGCTCAGCGTGACGCCGCCCGGGCCGACGTAGGGAAACAGCTCGAAGCCCACGGTCAGTGCCGCCAGGACCACCAGCGAGCTGGTCTCCAGCGGGATCCGATCGCGCGAGAACAGGATCAGCGCGAACACCACCAGCAGCAGCACCGCCAGGGCGTGGGGGTTGGGCATCATCAAGGACATTGCGGGGTCATTCTACGTGGAATTCTCGGGTCCCGGAAACGGTGGTCGGGGCGCGCAGATCAGTCTGTGCGGAGCCGGTCCAGCTCGCGCCGCAAGTCGTCTTCGTCATGAATCGGTGCCAGGCAGCATTCGCCGACACAGAGAATGGCGGTGGGCTCGGTCAGGGACTGGATGCTGGCGATCAGCTCGCTGGGCTCTTCCAGGTCGAGGTCCGGTGCGATGTGGAAGGCATGGATGCCCCGGTCCGATTGGGCAGAACGATGCCAAAGGGCAGGTGCTTCTCCCGCTCCGCCGATCAGCAGCTGGGGCGCCGGTTGCTCAAGTCTGTTGGCGGCCGTGATCAAACCCGCATGACCCAGCGGGGCGCTGGCCATATCACCGCTGGCGCCCTGGACGATCCAGCGCGCCGAGGCGAGCAGGGCCGGGTCACCACAAAGATGTCCGAGGCGCGTCAGGCCTTCGACGGCGCGGGCAGAGCCGGCCGGCGTTGCATCGTCGGAGAAGGCGAGAGGGCGCGTGACCAGGCCGGACTGCTCCAGCGGCGTGAAGAAGCAGGCACCGGTCTCGGGATCGATGAACTGTCGCTGGATGCGCCGAGCCAGGCGGCGGACCAGATTGAACCAGCGCGGCTCGAAGCGCCATGAGAGCAGCTCCAGACCGGCCAGAAGGACATTCGCGTGATCGTCCAGATTGGCGATTTGCGCGGCCTTGCCCTGGCCGTCCAGGCTGCGCCACACAGAGTACGGCGGCTCGTTGCCGAAAAGCTTGACCGCCACCGCATCGAAGGCCTGAGCCGCGGCCTCCAGCCAGTCCGGTCGATCCAGCAAGCGGCCGGCCTGCGCCAGTGATTCGATCATCAGGCCGTTCCAGGAACCGATCAGCTTGTCGTCGCGGTCGGGCGCAGTGCGTTCGGATCGGGCCTCCAGAAGCAGCGCTTGCGCACTGGCCAGTCGCTCGCTCAGTCGCTGAGTGTCGTTTTCGATCGAGCGCAGCTCCTGTTCGTCGCGCGCCCGCAGCAGATGCCACTGCTGGTCATCGAAGTTCGGAGGGCCGTCCAGGCCGTAGGCCTCGCTGGCCAGCTCCCGCAAGCCCGGCGGTAGCGCGGCTTCGAAGGTGGCTTTCGTCCACAGGTAGTAGCGGCCTTCGCCGTCGTCGCTGTCCGCATCCTGGCTAGCGGCAAAGCCGCCCTCGGGCAGCGCCATCTCGCGTTGCAGCCACTCGACCAACGCCTCGGCCGAGGCCTGGAAATTCCGGTGCGGCCAGCGGTGCGCCGCCTGGGCGAGTTGGCCCAACAGCAGGGCGTTGTCCGACAGCATCTTTTCGAAGTGGGGAATCTCCCAGGCCGCATCCGTGGCATAACGAAAGAAGCCGCCACCGAGCTGATCCTGCAGGCCAAAGCGGGTGATGCCGATCAGCGTGTCCGACAGCATCTGCTCGGCCTGCTCATCGTTCTTCCGGTTGGAGAGAAACTCCAGCAGGGGTGCCTGGGGAAACTTCGGTGCCCCGCCAAAGCCGCCGTGGCGCTGATCGAAGCGGCTGGCCAGCTGGCCCATCAGGGCCTCGGCCAGCTCGTCGGGTGCGGCGGCTTCCGTGCTGTCTCGCGGTTGGGAGATGGCGCTCAGGGCCTGCTGGACCTGGCGCTGCTGCTGGCCCAGCTCATCACGCCGCGTGTTCCAGATCGTCTGGATGCGATCAAGCAGCTGATTGAAGCCCATCATTCCCGAGCGCGGTTCGGGCGGGTAGTAGGTGCCCGCAAAGAAGGGCGCGTGAGATTCGGGGTCGAGAAAGACCGTCAGGGGCCAGCCGCCGCCCCGCCCGGTCAGCAGCTGATGGGCCAGCTGGTAGATGCGGTCCAGGTCTGGCCGCTCCTCACGGTCGACCTTGATGTTGACGAAGTGCTCATTCATCAGGTCCGCAATGTCGCTGTCGTCGAAACTCTCGTGGGCCATCACGTGGCACCAGTGGCAGGCGCTATAGCCGATCGACAGGAGAATGGGTCGATCCAGGCGACGGGCCAGGGCGAGACTTTCGAGATCCCACGGCTGCCAGTGTACGGGCTGGTCGCGGTGTTGCAGCAGATAGGGACTGAGCGCATCAGCCAGGCGGTTGTCGGTCATGGGAAACAGTGCTTCGCAGAAGAGAAATTGGGCGCGCCGTCCGCGACGCATCGCGGTACCATGCCATTTTACCCGCAAGCGATCTCCCTCCATGGAAACCGACGTCCCGCTGGTGCTCAGACGCAATGAGGAAAAGCGCCTGCGCGCCGGGCACCTGTGGGTGTTCAGCAATGAGGTCGATACGCGTCGCTCGCCGATGAGCGGCTTCGAGCCGGGCCAGCTCGCCAATGTCGTCGACCATCAGGGCAAGGCCCTGGGCACGGCCCTGGTCAATCCGCAATCGCTGATCTGCGCGCGACTGATTTCGCGCAAGGCCGACGTCAACCCCTCGAAGCGCTGGTTCCGCAAGCGCCTGGAGCGAGCCATGACTCTGCGCGAGGCGGCCGGTCTCGAGTCCAGCTATCGCTGGGCCTACGGCGAGTCCGACGGCCTACCGGGACTGATCCTCGATCGCTTTGATTCGGTGGTGGCCGGTCAGCTCAACACGGCGGGCATGGACCGCCTGCGGCCGGAGATCGAAGCCGCCCTCGTCACCTTCCCGGGTATCGAATCGGTACTGTGGCGCAATGACGCCCAGGTGCGCGAGCAGGAAGGCCTGGAGCGAGAAGTGGTTCAGGGTCCTGGCGAACTACCCGAGACCGTGCGCGTTGAAGAAAACGGCATCCGCTACGACCTCGCCCTGGCCGAGGGTCAGAAAACCGGCTGGTACTTCGACCAGCGCGCCAATCGCGAGCGCGTGGCCCCGCTGCTGGGTCGCTGCGAGCGGGTACTTGACCTCTACAGCTATCAGGGCGGTTGGGGCCTCGCCGCTGCGCGAGCCGGCGCGGCCCAGGTCACCTGCGTGGACTCTTCCGGCCCGGCGATCGAAGCCCTGCGCACCCACGCCGAGGCCAATGGTCTGGCCGACAAGATCACCGCCCTCCAGGCGAACGCCGAGCGCTATGTCGATGGCCTGCTGGCCGAGAAGGCCCGCTTCGACGCGGTCATTGTCGACCCCCCGGCCTTCGCGCCGCGCGCCCGCGACGTCAAGCCGGCACTCAAGGCCTATCGACGCCTGAACGAGAAGACAATGCGCCTGCTCGCACCCGGCGGTCTGCTGGTCAGCATGACCTGCTCGGCCCATATTCACGAAGAACGCTATGAATCGATTCTGCTGCAGGCCGCGCGTCATATTGACCGCGATCTGCAGATCCTCATGCGGCTGGAGCAGGGGCCAGATCATCCGGTCCATCCGGCCATCCCCGAGAGTCGCTATTTGAAAGGACGCGTGGCGCGCGTTCTGCCGGCGATCTGAGTTGGCCGCACCGCGATGAAGTGACTTAGACTCATCACTGCCATGGCCTCGGATTTCCGCAAGGAAAGCGTCGAGGCACGAACTTCGAACAGGAGAACATCATGATTGGTTACGTCACATTGGGTACGAATGATCTCAAGCGAGCTGCTAGTTTCTACGACGCGGTCTGCGCCGAACTGGGTGTCAAGCGCATGATGGAGTTCGACACCTTTATTGCCTGGGGCGCGCCGGACGGTGGTGCGGGCATCGGTATGACTCAGCCCTTCGACGGTCAGCCGGCGACGATTGGTAATGGTGTGATGGTGGGGCTTCAAGCCAAGGACGCCGATCAGGTCAAGAAGATCTACGACATCGCCCTGGCCAACGGCGGCACGGACGAAGGCCCGCCGGGTCCGCGCGGTGATGACGGCTTCTACGCCGCCTATTTCCGCGACCCGGATGGCAACAAGCTCAACGCCTTCATCATGGATTACAAGGGCGAGGGCTGATCGCTGACTCTAGTGATCTAAACCCAGTCGCC
>JBCDLQ010000022.1:0-12973 GCA_039414335.1 Pseudomonadota bacterium
AGCTGCGCCCCGATTGCACCGTGCATCTGGCGGGCTTGCCGCTGGATCTCAGTCCTGACGAGGCCAAGAAGATCGCTCGCATCGTCACGGCCTTCGCCAGCGACTCATCGGAGGTTGGCGAATGAGCCGCTTCTGGCTGGTTGCTCCCATGGTGATCTTTGGGGCCTGTGGCATTGGCCTGTGGATGACCTTCGTCAGTCCGAATTTCACCGGGCCCTTCTACGACGATCTCGTGCCCGAACTGGTCGCCTTCTGCATCGAGGGTTTCATCCTGATCGGCTTGCTGACCCTGATCCAGCGCTCGCGCGAGCAGGCCCGTCGTCGTGAGCTCTGGTTGAGCCTGCGCGGGTCCTTTCGCGACTTGCTCTCCCGGCTGGACATTGCTTTCCTCGAGCCCAACGGCGAGCCGACGCCCTCGAAGGATCTCGAGACCGACCCCAAGGTGATTGATCGAATGCTCGAACAGCTGGAGCATAAGCATCCCGACCTGGACAGCCTGGTGGCGCTCAAGCGCGAGGGTGATGAGACGCTGGCCCTGACCCGCGATCTGGTTGCGGTCGCAGCACAACTCTCGGCAACTCACATGAACTGGTGGATCGCGATCGTCGACAGCATACGGAGACTGTCAGAGGCGCGAGATCGCGAAGCCCTCGAGCAGAGCACGCACCAAATGTTAATCAATATTCGAGAGTTCGATCGATTGGATTACTGATCCGGCACTGCAGCGGAAAATTCGACGTGAGCCATTCTGACAGGCAAATGCGTTTGTCATGGAATAGAACAACGTCGAAGAAGGTGATCCTATGTCTGCTCGTTTCAGAGGGTTCGCAGCGTGTGCTGTGATAGTGCTTTTTCTTGCAGGGGTCTCAAAGCCAGCGCAGGCCGGCGACGTTCCTGATGAGATCTGGTGGGGCGAGGCCAGGCTGAGACATCTGGGTCAGGGCGCTGGTGATCTTGCCGGTGAGGGCGGTGCGATCGACGGTGACTGGGCAATCATTGGTGTGCCCGGACGCAATACGCCTCTGGGCAATGGCAGCGGCGCAGTCAATTTCTTCGAACGCGGTTCCACGTCATGGAGCGATCTCGGCCTGGTGTTTCCGAATGGGCTGGGCGCCGGGGATCGGCTGGGGGGTGCCGTCGCCATTGATTACCCTTATGCGATAGCTGGCGCGACGAACATTAGTGTTTCCGGCGATATTGTCGGCGGCGCCTACATCTTTGAGCATTTCGACAACCAGTGGGTGCCGTTCCAAGTCTTGCCGCCGGTTCTGGCCACGGCCGAGGCGATGGGGTCATCCGTCGCGATATTCGGAGATCGAGTTGCGATCGCAGACTTTGCCACCAACAGCCTGACCGGCCGTGTTCATGTCTATCGTCGAGTGGGTTTGTCGAATTGGACGCTGGAAGGCACGCTGGTCCCCAGTGATGCGACGCCCGATGACGTCATCGGGCAACGATGGTCCGTGGCGCTTGGGCCGAATCTGTTGGTCATGGGGGGCAACGGACACGAAGCAGCAGGAAACTTTGCGGGTGCGGCCTGGGTTTTTCAGTTCGACGGTACGAACTGGGTCGAGACCCAGAAACTGTTGCCTGTTTCGTTCGGCGGTGGTTCGCTGAATTTCGCCCGTTTTGGGGGTTCACTCGATATTGACGGCACGCGCCTGGTGGTGGGTAGCTCGCAATCCACTGCGGGAACCACGGCTGGTTTTGGATTGATCTACGCCTACCTTTTTGATGGCAGCAATTTCCAGTTCGAGCAGTTCATCACTAACGAAACCGCTGGAACCTTCATCGGTCGGCAAGTGCGCGTCAGCGGTGATCGGATCATTAGTGACCCGGGGGTCAATGGTGGCGATCCCACGCTGGTGTTCGAGCGTGACGCCGGTCTCTGGTCGCAGGTTTCAATCATTGATGGCTCCACGCCCAATTCCGATCTCTTCAATCTCAATCCGCCCTTTTCTAATAGTGGTCAGATCGATATCAGTGGAGATCGAATCCTGATCGGTTCCAAAAACGATGACCAGAATCGCGGCTCCAGCCACGTCTTCGACTGGCGAGTCAATACGCAGGCTCAGCTCCTGATCTCACCCCCTTCCCCGGTTACTCTGGGCCAGCAGGTCACTCTGACTGCGCAAATCACGGCCAGTCAGCCGGTCAGCGGCGGCTTCGCCAGTATCTATGACGTTGATGGTGGCGGGTTCCTGTGCCCGAGTCTGCCGGTCAATGGCTCTGGACAAGCGAGCTGCAACTTTGCCTTCGGCGTTGCTCGAACCTGGAATCTCGCGGTGGTCTATTCTTCGCAGAACACCTACGCCTCGAGCTTTTCGCTAACGGTTCCCTTGGAGGTGTTGCCCAACGAAACACAGACGGTGATTACGTCAAACACCCCCAATCCCTCCACGCAATGGGAGCCGGTGTTGGTCGAGATATCGGTGAATGAATCGGCACCTCGCACGAGTGGGACACAGGGTGGAGATCCGCCGCAGGTCCCCACGGGGACTGTTGTGGTCAGTGACGGCGTCGATGAGTGCAGCGTTTTCTTGTCGAGTGGAGATGCGGGTACTGGCAGCTGCACACTGTTCCCGACTACGCCGGGTCTGCGTCAATTGGTGGCGACCTATTCTGGCGATAGTGTGTTCGGCTCCAGTTCGTCTCCACCCGTGAATCAACAGGTCGATCCTGGCGAGCCTTTGGACATCACCGCCCTGCCAGCCACCTTCACCGTTGGCAACTCTACCGACCTCTTTGTCACGGGCGGCACGGGCCTGTTCGATCTGGAGATTTCCGAGGGCGAGTCTGTCTGCGAATTGAACGGGACCCAAGTCACAGGCCTGATCGCCGGGACTTGTGTTGCAACTGCAAGCCTTCAGTTTGATGAGCGGGGCACCTCGATCACTGCCAGCGTTGAACTCAGAGTGACCAGCTTCAGCGGTGCAGATATCGATATTGCCATTGCACCCGTGGACATTCCGCCCCGCTCGGCTTCTCTGCGCGGTTGTGATGACATCCAGTTCGACATCACTGTGACGAACCGAGGGCCGGAAACGGCGTCAGAGGTGCGCTTGCAGGCACCGGTGCCCAGCGGCCTTGAAGGTCCACTGAATTGGTCCTGCACGGTTGATGGCGGAGACTGTTCGCCGAACGCAGGTGCTGATTCGGTGGATGCGGACTTTGTCCTGACCGTCGGGGATTCTGCGGTCATCAACTATCAGGGCTGTGCGGTGCCTGGCGCGACCTGGGTCGTTTTCGAAGCTGAAGCCAGCTTGCCTGATGGCACGACGCTGCTGTTCCCGGGTACCGCTGCCGAGCAACTGTTCTTCCCGCTCAATGGAGATGGAATATTCCGCGATCGACTTCGGTGAGGCGATGGAGGCCAGAGCGCATCGCCGGGATTCTGGCCCGAGCGGCGCCCGAGCGTCGAATCACCAGCGGTGATAAGCCGGGTGGCCGGGCTCCACGGCCACGAACTTGCCGGTGCAGTGATCGCAGAGCTTGTCGCCTGCGAATAGCTGGCCTTCCACGGTCACGACCTTGCCGTCCGATTCTGTGACCCAGGCTTCAAGGTGCAGCGCCCGGTCCGTGGGTGTCGGTCGGCGGAGCTTGATCGCGTACTCCATGGTCACGGTGCAGGGCGTGCGATCAAGGTTGCGTTCGTTCATCAAATGCCACGCGGCGGTCCAGTTGCAGTGGCAATCGAGCAGGCTGCCGATAATGCCGCCATTGAGCACGCCCGGGAAGGCTTCATGATGGGCTTGCGGCGTCCAGTCGGCCACCACGCGGTCGCCTTTGACGAAGGATCGAATGCGCAGCCCCTTCTCGTTGGCGGGTCCGCAGCCAAAACACGCATTGCTGGGCGCGTAGGTTTCCTGCAGGCAAAGCTCGTTCATGAATAACTCCTGATGGGTCGGGCGCTCGAGCCTCAGCAGCCCATGTCCTTGCCGTCGCGCCACATCTGGGCGGCTTCGTTGATGAATTCTGCAATGCGCGTGTCGCTGACCTGCGTGGTCTTCGAAAAGCGAATGCAGCCTTTGCCCAGGGAAAGTCCTTCGAGCCATTGTCCTGACGGGTCGATCTTGTTGGTGTTGCCGACGTAAAGGCTGACGTAGGCCTTCTGCGCGTTCAGCTGGCACATCGTGTTGTCGGGCGTGCCGTAGGCCAGCATCTTGTACTGCATGAATTCTCCGGCTTCAGGTGCGGCAGATTGGATCAGTGCGCGGAGTTCGAGCAAGGTGTCCTTGCGCCAATCCGTATCCAGCGCGGCCAGATAGGCCTCAGGTGTGGGCTGGTCGTACTGCATGACAATCGGCTCCCAGGCATTATCGCGGCGATCTGCCGGAACGACCATGGTAACCAGAAGGGGAAATGGTGGCTACGGGTGGACTTGAACCACCGACCTCAGCATTATGAGTGCCGCGCTCTAACCAGCTGAGCTACGTAGCCATAAGGAAGCCGGCTATTATTTTGGGCTTCGGCCGGATTGTCAAGACCTTCTCGGCGCCCGATCGACTGGCGCCCGGTCATCAGGCGCTGGTGATGGGTGACAGCTCGGTCAGTTTGGCATCGCGTGACCGAATTCGGTCTCGAAGCGTTCGCTCAAACCGTCCGGCGTGAAATCGTGATGCTGCGGACCAGCATGCGCAATCTTCAAAGACCCCAGCAGGGAACCGAGGCGACAGGCATCCGCCGGGTGCCAGTCACGCTCGAGTCCGAACAGCAGTCCGGCCCGGAAGGCATCGCCACAGCCCGTGGGGTCGAGAATCTGTTCCGGCTTGACCGCCGGGATGCGGGTAATTTCGCCAGCGAAGTGGAGCTCGGAGCCTTCGCCGCCGTGGGTGATGATCATGCCGCCGTCCAGCCGCGATGCGATGTCGGTCTCGCTAAGCCCAGTCTTGTTCTTGAGCATTTCGCATTCATAGGAGTTCATGGTCAGCCAGTCGGCTTGGTCGATCATGCCCGTCAGTTCCTCGCCGGAGAACATCGGCAGCCCCTGACCCGGATCGAAGATGAAGGGGATGCCCGCATCGGCGAACTGCTGGCAGTGGCGCAGCATGGCCAGCTTGCCGTCCGGGGAAACGATACCGAAGGCAGCGCCGCTATCGGCGTTGAGCACCTGACGGTGGTTTTCGTTCATGGCACCCGGATGGAAGGCCGTGATCTGGTTGTCGTCGAGGTCCGTAGTGATGTAGGCCTGAGCCGTCCAGAGTTGATCGCAGATCCGGATGAAGTCCTGTCGAATACCCAGGTGTTCGAGATGGCGCGCATAGTCGTCGAAGTCCGCGCCGACGGAGGCCACCGGGACCGGCTCGCCGCCCAGTTTCTTCAGACTATAGGCAATATTGCCGGCGCAACCACCGAAGTAGCGATGCAGCTCAGGGACCAGAAAGGCCACGTTCAGCATGTGGGTCTTGTCGGGGAGAATGTGGTCCTTGAAGCGTTCCGGGAAGACCATGATGTTGTCGTAGGCCAGCGAGCCGCAGATCAGCACGGACATGAGCAATCCTTGGGGAGAAGTTCGAAAGCAGGGCGCATTGTAACGAATCGAGGCCAGAACAGGCCTGAGAAGGCGCTATTTAACGGAATCTTGCCGAATTCAGTGTTGCTGCATTCGGCCGGCATTGCTACATTAGTCGGTCTTTTTCACGGGCACCTCCGCCCCCCTTGACGAGTCTGTATGTTCAAGCGCTTACGTGGCATCTTTTCCAATGACCTTTCCATTGATCTGGGAACGGCCAATACCCTGATTTTCGTGCGTGGTCAGGGCATCGTGCTCAATGAGCCCTCCGTGGTCGCCGTGCGCATGCAGCGCGGTCCGGGCGGTCCGCAGGATGTGGCCGCCGTCGGTGCCGAGGCCAAGCAGATGCTGGGCCGCACGCCCGGCAATATCCGCACCACGCGACCGCTCAAGGACGGAGTGATTGCCGACTTCAACATGACCGAGCAGATGCTCCAGCACTTCATCAAGAAGGTGCACTCGGCGCGCTTCCTGCGGCCCAGCCCGCGAGTGTTGGTTTGCGTGCCCTGTTCTTCGACCCAGGTCGAGCGACGCGCGATCAAGGAGTCCGCTGAGGGTGCCGGTGCGCGCGAAGTCTTCCTGATCGAAGAGCCGATGGCAGCGGCGATCGGTGCGGGGATTCCGATTCACGAAGCGCGAGGGTCCATGGTGCTGGACATCGGCGGTGGCACGACGGAGGTCGCCGTGCTGTCGCTCAACGGCATCGTCTATTCGAATTCCGTTCGCATCGGTGGTGATCACTTCGACGAGGCCATCATCAACTACGTTCGCCGCTCCTACGGCACCCTGATCGGCGAGTCGACGGCGGAACGGATCAAGATGGAAATCGGCTGTGCCTACGAGCAGTCGTCGATCTCCGAGATTCAGATCTCCGGTCGAAACCTCGCAGAAGGGGTGCCGAAGATGATCACGCTGAACAACAACGAAGTACTAGAGGCGCTGTCGGAAGCCTTGAGCTCGATCGTTGGTGCGGTCAAGACGGCGCTCGAGCAGACGCCGCCTGAGCTGTGTGCCGACGTGGCCGAAACGGGCATCGTACTGACCGGCGGAGGCGCCTTGCTGCGCGGTCTCGACAAGTTGTTGATGGAAGAAACCGGACTGCCGGTGATCATTGCGGACGATCCCCTGACTTGCGTGGCTCGTGGCGGTGGTCGCGCGCTGGAAATGATGGATGAGAATCGCGGCGATTTCTTTTCCCCGGGTTGATTTGAGCGACCTACCTCTCGCTCATTTGAGCCAGGGTCCCGTCGATTGGCGGATTGGCACTTCGGCTGAATCGGTGCTTGTTCGATGAACCCCAGTGGTTCTTACTCCGGCGCTATTGCGGCTGACTTCTCCAGCCGCATCGCTCGACTGATGTTTTACATCGTGCTTTGTCTCGTACTCATGACGCTGGATTTCAGGGGTCAATGGGTCGAGCGAATTCGCGACACCTCGACACTACTGGTTGAACCTTTCTGGTTGCTGGTGGAAGCCCCGGCGACCCTGTCGCGCAGTCTGAAGGAACGCTGGCAGGATCGATCCAGCTTGCTCGCCGAGCGTGATGCCCTGCAGGTCGATCTGAATCGCAGCCGGGCCCGCTTGCTGGTCCTGGACGAACTGGAGCGCGAAAACGACCGATTGCGCGAACTGCTAGAGGCCTCGCAGCGGATCGATCGTGGGTTCCAGGCGGTCGAATTGCGCCAGCTCGATCTCAATCCCTACTCCCATCGCCTGCTCGTCGATCGCGGCGCCGATCAGGGCCTGCGGGTCGGACAACCGGTGATGGACGCTCACGGCCTGGTGGGTCAGGTCGATGAGGTCTTTGTGCACTCCGCCTCGGTAATCCTGCTGTCGGATCCCGATCATGCCTTGCCGGTCGAGGTCGAACGTTCCAGGGTTCGAACGATCGCCTACGGCAGCGGTCGCAGCGGTGAATTGACCTTGAACGATCTACCGATGAATGCCGATATTCAGCCTGGTGACGTGTTGCTGAGTTCAGGTTTGGGCGGTCGCTTCCAGGCCGGTTTGCCGGTGGCCGACGTGCTCAGTGTTGATCGATCGTCGGGCGAAGCCTTCGCCAGTGCCACCGCTCGCGTCCGCGCGCGCATGCGGGGGGCCCGTCATTTGCTGGTGGTCACGCAGGGCACTGCGGCGATTCTGGCCGAGCAGGACTCATCGATTGATGACCAGGCGGCGAGCGCTAGCTCGGAGCCGGTCGGAGAATCGGCTTCGACAAGCGAGACGGTGCCCGCCTCCGAAGGAGATGGCCCGTGAGTTCCCGCCAACCGTCCAGCACGCTGTTGATCATCAGTCTGACGACGGCCTTGCTGCTGACCATCGTTCCCTTTCCGGGAGGATGGGATCCGCTGCGGCCCTATTGGGTGGCGCTGGTCGTGATCTACTGGAATCTGGAGGCGGGCCGTTTTCGTCATCTGGGTCAGGGCTTCCTGCTGGGTCTGCTGCTGGATGTGATGACCGGCACGCTGCTGGGCCAGCATGCGCTGGGTCTGGTCATCCTTGTGTTTCTGCTGGAGCGATTCCGCGCCCGAATCCGCTTCTTTCCACCTTGGCAGCAAGCGGCTGCCATCCTGGTGCTATTGCTCAATGATCGAGTGATCCACCTCTGGATCATCGCGTTGGAAGGCAACGCCTGGCCGAGCTGGCTGTGGTGGCTGGCGCCGCTGTTGGCGGTGTTCCTGTGGCCGTGGTTGTTCCTGTTGCTGGATGGCCTGCGACGTCGTCAGCGAGTGCATTCCTCATGAGTTCTCGCCGCGATCAGCGGATTCGCGACGAGGTTGCCGAGAAGCGTTTGAGTGCTGGCCGCTTCCGATTCCTGATCTGGATCTCGATCGTAGCCCTGGTCGCTCTGGGTGGTCGCTTCGCCTACCTCCAGCTGGGCGCCCACGAGCAATATGCCGCTCGCGCTGATGAAAATCGAATTCGCCTGCGCGCGCTGGAACCCAACCGCGGTCTCATTCTCGATCGCCATGGGCGGGTGCTGGCGGAGAATCGACCGGCCTATCGACTCGTCGTCGTGCCCGAGCGGACCGAAGGACTGGATCGCACGATCGATCAGCTCGACGGCCTGGTGCCGATCAGCGAGCGTGAGCGCGAGCGTTTCGAACGCCAGCGCGATCGCAGCCGACGCTTCGAAGCCTTGACCTTGAAGAACAACCTCAGCGAAGAGGAAGTTGCCAGGCTGGCCATCGAGCGCCATCACATTTCGGGCGTGGAAATTGAACCTTATCTTCAGCGTCACTACCCGCAGGGCGAAGCGCTGGCCCATGTGGTGGGTTACGTCGGCCGGATGGACCAGAACGACCGCGCGCGACTGGATCCGGATCAGTACCGAAGTACGACCCACGTCGGCAAGACCGGCGTCGAGCGATTCTACGAAGCGCTGTTGCATGGTGAGGCCGGGTTGGAGCGCGTCGAAACCAATGCCCAGGGCCGCGTCCTGCGGATGCTGGAGCGAACGCCGCCCCAGCCCGGACAGGATTTGATGCTGACGATCGATCTGGACCTGCAGCAGGCGGCGATCGAAGCGCTCGAAGGCCAGGCCGGCGCGATCGTCGCGCTGGACGTTCAGACCGGAGAGGTGCTTGCGCTGGTCAGTCATCCGGGCTTCGATCCCAACGCCTTCGTTCACGGGATCGGTCAGGAAGACTACGATGCGCTGCTGACCAATCCCCAGCGACCCCTGTTTAATCGCTTCCTTTCTGGCGGCTACGAGCCGGGCAGCACCATCAAGCCGTTTCTGGCGCTTGCCGGTCTGGAACATGGCCTGATTGCACCGGACGATCAGATCTTTTCCACTGGCTCCTATCAACTGCCCGGCCATGAGCGCGAGTACCGGGACTGGCGGCGTGAAGGGCACGGTTGGGTTGATCTGGAGCTGGCGCTCGCTGAATCGGTCAACGTCTATTTCTATGAGCTTGCCGTCAGTCTGGGAATCGACCGCATCTCGAGGGAGCTGGCCCTGTTCGGATTCGGCCGGACAACCGGACTTGATCTCCTCGGAGAAGATGAGGGCATCTTGCCGACCCGATCCTGGAAACGCGCTCGATTCGGTCAACCCTGGTTTCCCGGTGAAACCGTGATTACTGGCATCGGTCAGGGTTTCACCGTGGTCACGCCGCTGCAGTTGGCGCACGCCACTGCAGCTCTGGCGGGTCACGGTCGGACGGCGACTCCGTCGCTGATTGGCAGCGGTGAGTCTGTCCGAATGGTGGCGCACGATCCATGGATCTGGGAAGCGGTCTTCGAGGGCATGGGCGCGGTGGTTCACGGCAGCACGGGCTCGGCGAGAGCGATTGCGGGTCAATTCGAGTTTCAGGTCGGTGGAAAGACCGGTACGGCCCAGGTCTTTGGCCGACCGGATGACCTTGAGGATGATCAGGATAGAGAGCAGGACGAGCTGCCGATCCACCTTCGTAACCATGCCTTGTTCGTTGGTTTTTCCCCGCTCGAAGCGCCGACGCTGGCTCTCAGCGTGGTGGTCGAGCACGGTGGCAGTGGCGCTGGCGTAGCTGCGCCCGTGGCGGCAGCCGTGATCGCCAGGGCACAGGCGCTGGGCTATTGAAGGCCGTTCCGTTGAACCGTCGGGGTATCTGGGCAGTCGTTCGCCTGGACCCGCTGCTGTTATTGCTGCTGTTCGCGCTGATGGGCGTTGGCATGTTGGTGCTCTACAGCGCCTCTGAGCAGGACATGGGCACGGTGTGGCGCCAGTGCGTCCGGCTCGGAGTCGGGTTGGTTGCGATGCTGGTCTTCGCCCAGCTACCGCCGAATTTCCTGCGCCAGTGGGCACCCTGGTTCTATGGCCTGGTCATGGTTCTGCTGGTGCTGGTGCTGTTCATCGGCGTGGGTCGGGGCGCTCAGCGCTGGTTGGATCTGGGCCTGCTCCGCTTTCAACCGTCAGAAGCCATGAAGCTGGCCCTGCCGATCCTGATTGCGGCGCTGATGGCCCGCGGCCCTCTGCCGCCATCCCTGCGCGATCTGACCCTGTCGCTGATCCTGATTGCCGTGCCGGTGGTGCTGATCCAGAATCAGCCTGACCTGGGCACCTCGATACTGGTTGGACTGAGTGGCCTGTGCATTCTGTTCCTCGCCGGTCTGAGCTGGCGTCTGATCATCAGTATGGGGGGGCTGGCCATGGCGGCCCTGCCGGTGCTGTGGTTCACCCTGCACGATTACCAGCGCAATCGCGTGCTGACCTTTCTCGACCCTGAGCGCGATCCTCTGGGTGATGGGTGGAACATCATCCAGTCAAAGATCGCGGTCGGTTCAGGCGGCCTGACCGGCAAAGGTTGGACCCATGGCAGTCAATCTCACCTGGAGTTTCTGCCGGAGCCGCACACGGATTTCATCTTCTCGGTCCTCGCCGAGGAATTTGGCTTCTTCGGTGTTTTGCTCGTCTTGTGCCTGTTCGGTGCCATCGTGATGCGTGGTTTCGTCCTGGCCAGTGAGTGTCGTGACAGCTTTGGCCGCCTGCTGGCCGGGTCCATGGTGTTCATGTTCTTCGTTTATCTGATCGTCAACGTCGGCATGGTGTCAGGCTTGCTGCCGGTTGTGGGTGTGCCCCTGCCGCTGTTCAGCTATGGCGGGACCTCGGCGGCCACCCTGCTGGCCGGATTCGGTCTGGTGATGGGTTTGCACAGTCGGCGCCGCTTCATGCGATAGACTGCGGCGAAACGGGCTGCTGGCAAGGTGCGACAAACTGCATCGGGACGGATTCGACCGCTAGAATGCCTGCCGGCGAAACTATTGGCGCCTGCTGCTCTCTAACGCTGGCAGCCTGCTCGATCCACCAACGACGAAATCAATCTCAAGGACAAACTCTGATGCGACCCACCGCCGCTTTTCTGCTTTGCCTGATGTTTGCCGGTTCGGCTGCGTTGGCCTCTGAGCCCCATCCGGGATCGGACGCCTTCATCGAACAGGCGGTGGCAGATCATGACCTGGATCCGGCCGAAGTCCGCGCCGTTCTGGAGGAAGCGCGCTACCAGCAGTCCATCATTGATGCGATTACTCGACCCGCTGAAGCCAAGCCCTGGTTCGAGTATCGGCAGATTTTCATGACCGAGGCGCGGATCGCGGGCGGCGCGGAATTCTGGCGGGCCAATCAGCCGCTGGTTGAAGATGTCAGCGATTCGCTGGCGGTTCCCGCTGAAATCGTTATGGCCATCGTCGGTGTGGAAACGAACTACGGCATGATCACGGGCAGTTTTCGGGTGATCGACGCCTTGGCGACGCTGGGCTTCTACTACCCTCGTCGAGCCGATTTTTTCGCCCGCGAGCTGGCCCACTTCATTCGTTTGTCCAAGGAAGAGGATCTGCCGGTAACCGAAGTGCGTGGTTCCTACGCCGGTGCCATGGGGATCGGTCAGTTCATTCCCTCGAGCTATCGGGCCTACGCGGTGGACTTCGACGACAGCGGCTACCGCGATCTGTGGCGGTCCTTGCCCGATGCCCTGGGCTCGGTGGCCAACTACCTGGCGGTTCACGGCTGGGAAGACGGGGCGCCGATCGTTCTGCCCGTAGCCTCCGTGCCAGACGGCCTGGATGAAGACTTCACGACTCGCCTCGAGCACAGCCTGGCGGATCTGCGCGCGCTGGGTATCGAATTCGATGCTGCCGGCTTGCCGGACGATACGCCAGCGACGCTGGTTGAGCTGGAACAGGCGGATGGCAAGGAATACTGGGTGGGCCTGAATAACTTCTATGTCATTACGCGCTACAACCGCTCTCCCCTGTATGCCATGGCGGTGACCCAACTCTCGGAAGCCATCGCCGCGCGAGCGCCCTCAAGCCCATGAATCATCCCGTCTTCAAGGGGATTGTCCTGTCGCTGGTGCTGCTGGTGCTTTCGGCCTGTTCGAGAAGCGTGCGCGAGCCCGCTGACGGCGCTCCCGCCGGGCCGCTGGACGTCAGCCGCATCATCACGCCCGACCCTCGGCCGGAACCCCTGAGCCCCTATGGCAATCATTCCCCTTATGAGGTTCTGGGTCGGACCTATACGGTGCTGCCGACGGCCGAGGGTTACCAGGAGCGCGGTACTGCTTCCTGGTATGGCACCAAATTCCAGGGACGACCGACCTCGTCAGGCGAACCCTACGACCTGTATCAACTGACGGCGGCCCATCGAAGTCTGCCGTTGCCGACCTGGGCGGAGGTGACCCATCTGGAGACCGGCGAGAGTATCGTGGTCCGGATCAACGACCGGGGTCCCTTCCACCCGGATCGGATCATCGATCTGTCCTGGGCCGCTGCGGTCAAGCTGGGAATCGAGAACTCGGGCACCGGCCCCGTTGAAGTCCGGGCCATCACCTTCAGCGATGCGGGTCAGCGTCCCGTGCGCCCGGCCTCCGTGCCCGTCTTCCTTCAGGTTGGCGCCTTCGGTGAGCGCGACCGCGCCGAAGCGGTTGCCCGGCAGCTGCGCCGCGCAGACCTTGGCGAAGTCCGTGTCGAGCGGGCGCGAAC
>JBCDLQ010000023.1:0-12943 GCA_039414335.1 Pseudomonadota bacterium
ATTGAGGATGTCGATCAGGACCTGCAGCTGCTGCAGGCGAGAGCGGATGTAGTCTGCCTCGACGTTTTCGTCAACTTCTTTCAGCAGCTCCCGCGCCCCTTCAATGATTTCCTCACGGGACAGTTTTTCGGTCGTATCAACGGCCTGTTTGGCCAGAGAGCGGAAGTGCTCCAGATCGTTTTCAGTGAATTCGAGAGTAACGCGCAAGCTCATGAAGGGTTCCTTGTTTCGCGAAATCGTTGTTATGCCCGGTCCAATCCCCAAGGCGTGTTGGTGGACACTAGCGCTCAAGCAGCGCTGTGGCAGCTGTATAGACTAGAGCCGCAGCCCAGCAGGGTCAATCTCAGGCTGCGGCCACGAACAGGGCGACGCAGATCGCCAGACCTGCGACCCAGACCAGCGAACGCCACAGGTGCAGATCGGTCAGGTAGCAGACCGCGTAGGCCACACGGGTGGCGATAAAGGCTATGGCCAGATTGTCGATCGTCGACGGTGCAGCGCCAGCGATCGTCGCAATGATCACGGCACTGGCAAAGAAGGGAAAGATCTCGAAGCTGTTCTGCTCTGCCCAACTGGCCCGCTGTCGGTATCCTTCCAGTCCCTGCGACCAGGCCCGCGGCCTCTTGTTGTTGTAGTTGGTGCTGCCGATCTTGGCGATTCCGACCATCAGATAAGGGAACGCGGCAGCGATCAGGACGCACCAGAAGGCAATGGTCATGCGGAGAGTCTCACGGCTGGGTTCGAACCCTGAAGTCTACAGCACCTGAGCAGTCAGGCTGCGCAAGAATCGGTGGGGTGAGAGGAGTGTTTGCTTGCTCAAGCCTTCATCGGAAGCGTTCGGCCTGGCCCGGGACTGCGTAGATCCATCCCTCGCCGATCGTGACTCGACTGGACGTGCCTCGCACCAGCATCATCCGCCACGGCAGTCGCTCGACCTCACCCTCGCTCAAGCGCAGCAGATTACCTCGAGTGGACTGGTTCAGGACGAAGCGGAAGGTCAGTTGCTCCCGGCCCCTCGCGGCAATGGTGAGGGACTGGCCAGCGCCCAGTGATCGCAGGGGTGGCGCGCCGTCCAGTCCCAATTCCAGGTTCAGCTGGTCCAGAGACTGGGCCGAGTCATTGACGTTGCTCAGTCGAATACTGACTCGAAGCTGGGAGTCCTGAATGGCCATCCCGTCCAGGGTCAGCACGGGGTCTTCTCCAGAGATCTGGCGTGGATTGGCGCTGCAGGCCATCAAGGCCAGGGTCATGGCCAACCACACAACGGCTCTCAGGCCGCGCCGGAAGCGAGTGTGGGGCCGGCGATCATCACAATTAGACATCAACAGCATTGACCGTGGGTTCGCGACAGAGCGTCATCATAAAGGAGAACGCATCTGCAGAGCCCGGAAATCCCATGCCCCAATTCGAAACACGATCGACTGCCTTGATCATCGGTGCCAGCGGCGGCATTGGATTGGCCCTGGTGCAGCGGCTGATTGATGATGATCGGTTCCACCAGATCATTGCGACGGCCAGGCAGCCCGACCAGTGCCAGGCCCTGGCTGAACTGGCTGCCACCCGTGATGGCCTGGAGCTGCACGCCCTGGATGCGACCAATCCCCATGCTGTGAGCGCGCTGGCCGATCGCCTGCGCGAGCGTTCGATCCGCCCAAGGCTGATCATGTACTGTGCCGGCCTGCTGCACGATGAGGGTGTGGTCCGGCCCGAGAAGCGTCTCGAAGACATCGAGGCCGATGCGATGGCGCGGGTTTTCGCGGTCAACACGATCGGTCCCGCGCTGGTCCTGAAGGCCTTCCTGCCGCTCGTGCCACGGCAAGCGCCCTCGGTCGTGGCCCTGGTTTCAGCTCGCGTCGGATCGATCAAAGACAACCGACTGGGCGGTTGGTATGCCTACCGTTCCAGCAAGGCGGCGCTGAACCAATTGATGCGAACCGCGTCGATCGAGGCGCGCCGTCGATTCAAGCAATCCATCCTCCTGTGCCTGCACCCCGGCACCACCGATACGGCCCTGTCTCGACCTTTTCAGGCCAATGTTCCCGAGCACAAATTGTTCGAACCCGCTTTCGTTGCCGAGCGCTTTTTGGCCATCGTCGATGAACTCGAGATTGAGGATTCCGGCGCCTTTCTGGCCTGGGATGGCGCGACGATTCCCTGGTGATCAAAGGGTGGGAGTTCCTTCTGGCGCTGTCATCAAGCATTAACATTTGACGCGAAAGCGCGTACACTTCGTGCACAAGCAGCATTTAGAAAAAAACAGCTGCATAAAAATAAGCAAGACAACGACGACTACAACGCATTTCTCGGGAAGGAGAATTTCATGCCACAGAACAACGCCACGGCCGCCCAGGACATGTCCTGGTTGGTCAGCGTCGCGGAACGTCTGTTTCGCCCCATCGCTCGACTGTTAGTTGGAAAACTCAGCTGTACGGTCGCCATCACCCTCCTCAAAGAAGCCTATATCGCCGAAGCGACTCGCAAGATGCGCCGCGACCAGCCCGGTCGCCGAATCACCAAGTCGGCGCTTGCGCTCTGGACCGGTCTGGACACGCGCAACATCTCGCAGCTCGAGTCGCGCAAACGTCCCGACGTGATTCAAGCCAAGGACATCTGCCCGGAATCGGCCGTCCTCCACGCCTGGAACAACGAGGCTCGCTATCGCGATCGCAAGACCAAGAAGCCGAAGGATCTGGGCGTCTATGGTCGTGGCGTCAGCCTCCAGACGCTGGTCTCGCGCGTTGCAGGACGCAACGTCACCTCGACCACGGTGCTGGATCGTCTGGCCCAGAACGGCAACGTCAAGCTGGTCGCGGGCGACAATGTTCGTCTGCTCAATCCCCATTACGTCCCGACCACGGACGACGAGCAGAAGATGCTGGAGTCCACAGCAGACAACATCGGTCATCACATCGAGGCAGTGGCGTTCAATATGGACATCAACTCGCCGCGCAGCGCCTGGGCGCACACGGAAGTGGGCTCAGCCAGGATTCCCGCCGAGTCTCTCGAGACGGTGCGCTCGGCCATCAAGAAGCTGGTGACGGAGCAATCGAAGGCGGCAGACAAGGCCATCAAAGCCTCGCAGGCGCCCGGAAAGCGCGTCTCGAATCAGTCTGTTGCGGTCGGCTACTACTACTGGCAGGAAGAGCCGGAAGACTGATCGGTAGGATCGACTCCGATTCGGACCGGGCAGCATCGGAAGCTGCCCGGTTCGGTTCGTTGCGGCTCAGAAGGGCTTGATCAGCGCCGTGGCGGCCACGGAGACCAGCGCTGTGATGGCCAGGGCAAAAGTCGTCAGGGCGTGCTGACGTTCTCGCATTCTAAAGGCGGTCATGCCTAGGCCGATGTAGCTCACCAGCAACACCATCTTCAGAGCAAACCAGGATTGCATCGACGAATGCGTATAGGTCCATAGACCCAGTCCCGAAGCCAGCAGCAGCGTGTCGATGACATGGGGCCCGAACTGAGTCATCGGGTGCATCAGCTCGCGCTCGAATACGAGTTTGACGGTTCCTCTCACCAAAAACCCCAAGCCGCTGATCACGACCAGAGTCAGGTGCAGATATTTAAGCAGCAGGTAACTGCTCATAGAATTCTCCCTCCAGAGAAGAAAGCTGGTCTGCATCCAGCTGGGGGCGAGTCGTTTGGCTCCCGACTCGCACTGTTGATCTGCTACCTTAGCACAGCGATTCGGAGGCGCTTGAGGAAGGGTCCGTGAGCAACAAACTGGATTACGAAGCCATTGTTGATCAGGCGATCGAGCGAGTCGGTCGCAGACTCGTAGTGGGTTTGCCGCTGGGGTTGGGTAAGCCCAATCGACTCGTAAACGCGTTTTATGAGCGCGCCCGCCGCGATTCATCGATCGACCTGGAGATCGTCACGGCGCTGAGTCTGGATGTGCCGCAGGCCAGCCACTGGCTCGAAAAGCGCTTGATGGGGCCGATTGTCGAGCGACTCTACGGCTCGGACTATCCGCGCCTGAGCTGGATTGCCGATCAGCGTGCAGGCCGGGTGCCCAGGAACGTGACCGTGACCGAGTTCTACGTTCAGTCGGGCTCTGCGCTGGGTCAGCCTCTGATGCAGCAGCACTATATTTCTTCGAACTACACGCATGTGGCGCGCGACCTGGTCGATCGCGGCGTCAATCTGGTGCTGCAGCTGGTCGCCAGAGATGAGCAGGGTCGATTGAGTCTGTCCTGTAACCCTGATGTCAGCCTGGATCTGAAGCGGCGATTGGACAGCCAGCCGGATCGAGACTGCTGGTTGATTGCCCAGATCCATCCGGACCTGCCTTACATGCCGGGCGATGCGGAAGTTGATGGGGACTTCTTCGATCAGGTGATCGATGCATCTCCCGAACAGCGACTGTTCGCCATCCCCCGCCTGCCCGTGTCTCCTCAGGACCATGCGGTGGGCTTTCATGCGTCCCGCCTGGTGAGCGATGGTGGCACGCTGCAGATCGGCATCGGCTCGCTCAGCGATGCGCTGGTCCATAGTCTGATTCAACGCCAGCAGGACAACGCCGGCTGGTGCGAGCGCGTTGCTGAAAGCGCGCATCGCAGTGCCGATATCGAGCACCACGAACCCTTCGACAAGGGCCTTTACGGCGCTAGCGAGATGTTCATGGATGGCTTCATGCATCTGTACCGGGCCGGCATCCTCAAGCGCGGCATCGTCGATGACATCGAGCAGATGCGGGCGATCAACTCGGGCGAAGCTGAGGCACCCGCAGACTCGGCTGTGATGGACGGCGGCTTCTTCCTGGGCAGTTCAGAGTTCTACGATTTCCTGCGAGACTTGTCGCCGGCAGAACGACCGCGTTTCCGCATGCATGGCGTCGGGCGCATCAATCAGCTCTACGGTGGGCTGGAAGCGCTGGAGATCGAGCAGCGCAAGGGCGCTCGTTTTATCAACACCTGCATGATGATGACCGCCACCGGGGCCGCCGTATCCGACGGTCTCAAGGACCATCAGGTCATCTCCGGCGTCGGCGGGCAGTACAACTTCGTAGCCATGGCGCACGCCATGGATGACGGCCGTTCCATCTTGATGCTGCGCGCCACGCGCGGTGAGGGCGAACAGGCCAGCTCCAACATCGTCTGGGAGTATCCACACGTCACCATTCCCCGTCATCTGCGCGACATCGTCGTGACCGAGTACGGTATCGCCGATCTACGCGGCCGAACGGACGAGGAGTGCATCCAGGCACTGATCGGTATCAGCGACGCGCGATTCCAGGGTGAGCTGGTCGAGCAGGCCAAGCGGGCCGGCAAGCTTGATCCAGATTGGGCGGTGCCCGAGGGCCGTCGCCGTAATCGGCCAGACCTGTTGGCGCAGCGGTTCTCGGAAGCAGCAGGTTTTCCCGCCTATCCCTATGGCAGTGATTTCACGGATACTGAGCGGCGGCTGATCAAGGCCCTGCAGGGGCTCAAGGGGCTGGCGAAGTCCAAGGTCCGGGTGCTGAAGGCCGCCTTGCGCGGTCAGCCGGATCGCTTCTCAGAAGATCTGTCACGGCTGGGTCTGGATCAGCCGACGGATTTCAAGGAAAAGCTGCACGCCCGACTGCTGGCGGCGATGCTGGCCGATCAGTCGGACTGACCCGAAGCACGATCACGAATGAAATTTGCCAGGGCCTCGGCAACGGGCGCCGGTTGGCGCGTCCAGGCGAAGTGGTCCGTCGGTGCGTTTTCTGGCAGCGCTTCGATGACCACCTGGTCCGTTGGGCACCGGGGCGCCTGGGCGAGCAGGCCTTCGAGGGAGCGCTCGGGCACGAACCAGTCATCTTTCATCCGCACACCCAGCACCGGCGTGGTCAGGGCGGCCATTCCGGGCGTGGGATCGACATCTAGGCTGGGCAGGCTGTAATGGCCATGGCGCCCGGTCCAGGTCCAGTCCCTCATCACATTACGGGCTTCCTTGCCGGCAAAGCCAACTTGACGCCCCGGGTAGTGGCCGAAGATCGATCCGAGCCAGTGCAGGCTATGGAAGATCGGCAGGAGAAAGCTGCGGTGCATCGGCGGATAAAGCCGCCAGTAGGGGCTGCCGCCTGCAACGACGACCACGCCATCGGGCTGCTGGTCCTGGCGACCGGCGAGCATCAGCGCGAACTGCGATCCCAGACTGTGGCCGCCGATGAACAGGGGGCATTCATCCATTTCGGATCGAATGGCCTCGATCGCAGCGGCCAGGTCCAGGTCCAGCAGTTCGTGATAACCCCAGTTCTCTCGTCGACTCGCTCGGACGCTGGAGGAGCCGATGCCCCGCCATTCGTGGATCCAGCACTCGACGCCCTGCATGGCCAGTGCCAGACCCAGGGGGATGTACTGCCGAGCGCTGAGTCCCATGCCCGGAATGAAGAACAGACCGGCTGTCGGCTCGTCGGCCGGAACGTGGATCAGGTCGAAGCGATGCCCATCGGCAGCCGAAATCGAAACGACAGGTTGATCGTGAGGCATGAGATTTCTAGAAGGGAATCGGCGTGGTGGGCGATGGTGGGATCGAACAACCGACCCCTGCCGTGTGAAGGCAGTGCTCTCCCGCTGAGCTAATCGCCCGCCGATAAGGGCGGCAATGATACCGGCAAAAGCGGTCCTGGGCAAATACCGCTGTCACCGCAATTTGCGCCTGTCTCCCAAGGCGATTCATGCAGAGACTCGCGTGGTGAGGCGGTAGGCGGCGGGGATCAGCAGCAGGGTCAGGATCGTGGCCACGGTCAGGCCGGAAATGATCGCCCAGGCCATCGGCGGCCACAGGGTGGACTGGGTCCAGGTCAGGGGGATCAGGCCCGCAATCGTCGTCGCGGTGGTCAGCAGGATGGGTCGGATGCGGCGCGACACGGCCGCTGAGATCGACTGTTCCAGCGTCAAGCCTTCGGCCTTGCCGGCCTCGATTCGGTCGATGAGCACAATCGCGTTGTTGACGACGATGCCGATCAGGGCGACCACGCCGAGCATGGCGGTAAAGCTGAAGGGTTGCCCGGTCAGTAGCAGGCCCGGCACAACGCCGGCGGCGGCCAGGGGCACGGTCAGCAGGACCAGGCCGGTCAGGCGAATGCTGTTGAACTGCCACATCAGGAAGGCCAGCAGCACCAGGGCGCCGATCGGCAGGGTGCCGAACAGGGCGCTGTTGGCCGTGCTGGCTTCGGCTGCAGCACCGCCGGGCGTGACGCGGACACCGGGCGGCAATTCAAGCTCATCCAGCTTGGGGCCGAGCTCGGCCCAGACCTGGCCGTAGGTCACGCCCGGGTCCGTCTCAGCAAGCACGCTAGTGATGCGCTGCAGGTCGCGGCTTTCGATCACGGCCGGCATCAGGGTCAGCTCCATGTCGACGAACTGATCCAGCGGCAGGGACCCGTTCGCCGTATCGACGGTCAGCCCTGCCAGGGCTTCATGGGGAAGCCGTTCGCCTTCGTCCGTGCCGAGCAGCACGGGCAAGGGTTCCCGACCCGTGCGCCAGGTGGAGATGCGCTGGCCGCGGGTGGCGCGCGCGATGATTTCAGCGATCCGTTCTCGACTGACCCCCTGGCGAGCCACTTCCGCGTCGTCAATCGTGACCTCGAGCGTTGGCAGGCCCTGGCCCAGCTTGTGGCGCACGCTGCGCGTGCCATCCGTGTCGCGAACGGCGGCCATGACCAGGTCCGTGGCTTCGATCAGGGCGTCGCTATTGGGACCATAGATCCTGACTTCCACCGGAGCGTCCACGGGCGGGCCCTGACCCAGGGCGCGGGCGATCACTTCGGCTTCGGGCACGCGATCAGGCAGGTAGCGATCGATCCACTCCATCAGAGGCGGCAGGTCCGAATCGGAGTTCGTGATAACCGCGAGTCGGCCCAGATGCGGGGCCTGCGGTGTTTCGATCAGGTTGTAGTAGAAGTGCGGGCCGCTGAAGCCGGCGAAGACATGGACGTCGGTCACAATGGGCAATGCTGACAGATCGGCGGCGATGGCGCGAGCGTGCAGCGCCGTGGTTTCCGTTCGCGTGCCTTCGGGGAAGTTCAGGTCCACGATCAGCTGATTGCGGTCCGTGCTGGGAAAGAACTCTCGCGGCAGGAAGGTGCCCATGGCGGCCATGACCACGACGAGCAGGGCACTGGCGCCCAGGATGGTCCACGGGCGACTGTGGCTGATATGGCCCAGTCGCTGACCCAGCTCATCGAGCTTGTTGGCGCTACGCGAACCGCCGGCTTTCAGCACGTAGGGTGCCAGCGCCGGTGTCACAAGTACCGCATAGATGAAACTCACGATCAGCACCAGCATCACCAGGATGGGTATCCCGCGGGTGAAGTCGGCCGTGTCGCCCACGGACAGGAGCAGGGGCAGGAAGGCCGCCAGCGTCGTGCCCGTCGCGGCGGCCAGCGGGCCGGCCAGCTCGCGGGTGGCGGCCAGTGCAGCCTGGGCTGCGTTGCGGCCTCGGTCCAGATGCCACTGCAGGCTTTCGACCATCACGATCGCGTTATCGACCAGCATGCCGAGGGCGATGACCATGCCCGCTACGGCCATCTGATGCAGAATGCCGCCGCCCAGTGCGTAGACCGCCAGGGCAGACAGGGTCACGATGGGCAGCAGCGACGCGACCACCACGCCCATGCGCCAGCCCATGGCGAGCAACAGAATCGTGGCGACGATGACGACGCCGAGCAGCAGGGTGCTGCCCAACTCGCCCAGACGTTGTTCTACCCAGCGGGGCTGGAAGAACATCTCTTCGATCGCCAGGGGAGCAAAGAGCGGCTCGACTTCGGCAACGCGAGCGCGAACGTTTTCGCCAAAGGTGACGGCGTTCGTGCGCTCTTCGGGGATCACGATACCCAGGGCGACGCTGGGGCGCCCGTTGAACTCGATGCGTTCGCCCACCGGCTCGGCGGATTGCAGCAAGATGTCGGCGATGTCTCCCAAGCGGATTAGGCGGCTAGAGTCGCCGGCCACGGGCAGGGCGCTGAGTTGATCCAGCGCGCTCAGATCGCTGAGCGGCTGGACGATCAGGTTGCGTTCATCGACGATCAGCGCGCCGCCAGGTACTACCTCGTTCGCGCTGGAGATGGTGGCAGCCAGCTGATCCATGGTCAGGCCAGCTGCCATCAGCTGGGCCGGATCGACGCGCACGCGCAGCTGTTCGCCGGGGTTTCCGATGATGTCGATGCGCCCGATCCCAGGTACGGTAAACAGATCACGCCGTAGCGATCGAGCCGCCTCCAGCAGCACCAGCAGGTCATCGTCGCCTGTCAGACCCAGCACGATGCCGTGCGTGTCCATGGAGCGATCGCGCAGCTCGATCGGGCCAGCGCGTTCAGGGATGCGTTTCTCAGCTTCATCCAGGGCCACGCGAACGCGATCCCAGACGTTGTCCGTGTCGTAGACGTAGCTCTCCAGCCCGACGATGAGATTGGCAAAGCCCAGACGGGCCGTGGACCGAATCTCGCGGACTTCTTCGACCTTGGCCAACTCGTCCTCAATGATCTCGATCACCAGACGTTGGACTCGCTCTGGCTGCGCGCCCTGCCAGGGCACCAGAACCTGCGCATAGCGATAGGGAAAGAAAGGGTCCTCCTGGCGGTCCATGCCCGACCAGCTGGCCAAGCCCAACAGTGTGAGCAGAGTGACGACCGTGATGATCAGCGGTCGTCGCTGGATGGCAGCTTCCATGATATTCATTGCAGGACTCGCACCGGGTCGTCATCGAGGAGGCGGCCGTGACCGGCCACGACGATCAGATCGCCTTCGGCCAATTGGCCTTCGACTTCCAGCCAGCCGCCCTGCAGGCGACCGGGGCGTACGTCGACGGCGAGGGCGCGGCCGTTTTCAACCCGAAAGACGCGGGCGACACCCGAGCTGGACTGGGTGATGGCGGCCATGGGAACGGCCAGGATCTGGTCACTGGTCAGGGGCAGGGTGACATCCACAGCCTGTCCCGACTGCAAGGAGGCGTTGTTGCTTGGATCGAGTTCGATCACGATTTCCACCGCCTGGCCGGGTTCGCTGGCGCCGATCTCGCGGATCATGCCTTCGAACTCGCTGGTGGTGTCGGGCGATTTGACTCGAACCGTGCGTCCGACCTCAAGGCGCGCGGCGCGCTCGATCGGCAGATGGACGGCAGTCTCCAGCCCGCTGCTGCCGATCAGACCCAGGACGCCCTGGCCCGCGGCAACGAACTGACCGGGTTCAATCATCAGTTCGCTGATCACTCCGGAATAGGGCGCACGCAGAAAGGCCTCGTCGAGCTGCTCGCGCGCCTCGCCCAGGGCGGCGTCGGCCTGGTTGCGAGCTTCGATGGCGGCGTCACGGCGCGACACGATCCGCTCGAGCTCTTCTGTCGGCACCAGGTTGCGCTCCTCCAGGTCTTCCAGTCGCACCACCTCGCGCTCGAGCTGTTCCAGATTCAGTTTGGCTTCGCGAGCCTGGGCGGCGGCAGCATCGGCACCGGGCATCAGGGCTGGGTTGTGCAGCACGGCGAGGATTTCACCGGCTTCGACGGTCTGTCCGCGCTCGACCAGGCGTTCGGCCAGATGTCCCGAATGCAGGAAGGCCAGCTTGCCGCGCTCGCGCGCTCGTAGGACGCC
This sequence comes from Pseudomonadota bacterium, assembly GCA_039414335.1. GTDB lineage: Bacteria > Pseudomonadota > Gammaproteobacteria > Xanthomonadales > Wenzhouxiangellaceae > Wenzhouxiangella. The sequence goes on from JBCDLQ010000023.1 coordinate 10,550, forward strand.
GGGCAGTCTCACGACCGGTGGGTCTTCGGCCAGCTTCGCGGCGATAACGCGGACCGGGTGTGCTGCAGCCCCTTCGGCAGGAGCAGGCAACTCCTGGCTACTGGCGTAAATGCTCGGACGGAGCAGGACCAGGGCGCTGATCAACAGCGCGGCTGGGATCAACCAGCGTCGCAGATTGGCCGACCGGTCAGTTAGCGATGCCAGCGAGGGCTTTGTCGATTTCTTTTGCGATTTCATGGCGTTAGTCCTGTGGAGTCAGGATGAATTGGAACGGGGCAGGAGGCCTTCCATGAAGACCTTGAGGAAGTCATCGAGGAATTCCTGATCACTGCCTATACCGGGCCAATTCTGATGATGCTGCTTGGCCTCGAACCACTGGGTGAACAGGCTGATGAACATGGTCACCACGTGGGTGGGATTGATATCGTCCCGCAGGGCGCCGCTGGCTTGGGCCTGAGCGACGCGTTGTGACCCGAGCCGAACCAGATCTGCGTCCATCTGGCTACAGCTCGTGTCGCCTTCCAGATGAGCCCACGCGAAAAGGCGGGCGACTTTCGGATTGTCTCGGAGAAACTCGAAGTAGTTTCGGGCGCCCTGAATCAGCAGTTCGGCACCGGGCTGTTCCGCCTCCGTGAGTTCGTCTCGCTGCTGTTCGTAATAGGGACCGAAGGCGCGCTCCTTGACGGCTTCCCACAGGCCTTCCTTGCCGCCGAAGTGGTGGTGGATCAGGCTTTTCGTGACCCCGCTCAGGCGTGCAATTTCCCGGATCGAAACCGCGTCGAATCCCCGCTCGACAAACAAATCGTGAGCGGCGTCCATGATCTGACTGCGGGTGCGTTCCGAATCTCTTGTGGCGACTTCTGTCATGCGGCGCAGCTTACAACTAACTGGCCGGCCGGTCAATTACACTTTCTTCACGATAAGCCCGGGACCTGTGCCATTGGGAAACAGGAGTTTCATTCGCTATACTGGCGCGACTTCGCCAGGAGTCTAGGGGCCTGATGAATATTATTTCGTGGGATGAATTTCGACGACAGCAGCAAGGGGAGTATCAGCTAACGATCACCCCGGGCGAACTGCGTCTGGGCGATTTTGTTTCTCGGGTCGAGGGGCTGGAAGAATCCACCACCTTCCCGCCGCGCGGCATGCGCATCGATTCCTTTCAGGACAAGAAGTGGTTCAAGGAGAACTGCCGTCGGGTTGTGATCGACCTGGAGCGCTGCCTGAATCGCAGAGCCGATGATTCCGACGCGAGCTTGTCCTCTGCTGGCTCTTTGCCGCCCCTGCCAAATACCCTCGACGCCTTGCGCAAGCGCACAATTTCTGCGCGCGGCATGGTGGAGGCGTGGCAGGTCTACCGACGCCTGAGCCTGGTGACCCAGGCACAGATATTGAGCTTCCATCGACATGGCCATATCGATGTGGCCGATGCCAACGATGCGGTCGAAGAATTGATCAATGCGATCCCTGACCATCTGCCGGAGTTGCTCTGGCTGGCTCGGATCAAGGAAACCAGTCGTTACCCCTTCCAGCATGGTTTGAACACGGCAATCTTCGCAGCCGCCTTTGCGCACGCAGCAGGCTGGCCGGGCAAAGTGAGGACGGCGGTCACCATGAGTGCGCTGGTTCACGACCTGGGCATGATGCGCGTCAGCCTGCAGGTGTTGCGAAAGAATGGTCCCTTGTCCCACGCGGAACGTGAGCACGTCCGCCTGCACACGCGCTTGGGGCATGAGTTGCTGGCGCAGAACGACGGCCTTCCCGACACGGTAGCGCGCGTCGCGCTCTGCCACCATGAGCGGCCTGACGGTCGCGGCTATCCGGATGGGCTGACGCTCAAGGGAATCCCCGCGATCGCACGGCTGATCTCAATCATCAGCGCTTACGACGCGATGATGACGACGCGTTTCCATCGCCCAGCCGTATCTCATCAGCAGGCCATGGGTGAGCTCTGGAAGCTCCGCGGGCAGCAGTTCGATGAGCACCTGGCCGATGCCTTCTCGAAATTCCTGGGCTGGGCACCGCCGGGAACCTTGATGAGGCTGGCCGATGGCCGTATGGCCATCTCGCTGCACACCCGCGAGCGTGAAAACCGTCCGGTTGTTCGCGTTCTGCACAAGCGGGGCGGTGAACTCGAATTCGGCGTCGAACTCGACCTCTCTGAAAATCCGTCAGTAGCCAGCGTGGAAGGCAAGCGAGAGACGCTGCTGCCCGATGGCTCCGCCGGCATCAAGCATCGGGACCTGACGAAAAAGTTACCGAAGGCCTTGGTGGCAGGCCACAAGGGTGGAACCGACGAATCCAGTCCTGCCCAGGCTCGACGCGAACGACGTACCCGCCCACGCGTCGATGCACCTCGGGGCACCAGGATTCTGGTCATCGACGATGCGCTGA
>JBCDLQ010000024.1:0-12659 GCA_039414335.1 Pseudomonadota bacterium
CAGTGCCGGGGCAGCGGCAACTACTTCCGAGTCCAGCGTGTAGATTTCATCGAGACTCTTGTAGCGATGGAGATGGGGATCGACCGTGACCAGCCAGTCCAGATGGGCCGACAGCCAGCGAGCAAAGCTGCGGGAAGTGAGGGCCTCGCCGGGGTGGAATCGGATGTCCTGACGCATATAGGCCAGATAGGGACAGACCAGGCCGATACGCGCCGCACCCAGCTCACGCACCAGATCAGCCGCAAACAGCAAAGAGGGGATCTTGTCGTCCGGCCGATCCAGACTGGCCACCAGCACCACCTTCTCATCCTTCAGTTCATCGGGCAGGCGCAGATAGCTTTCGCCGTCGGGAAAACGGCGGTAATCCAGTTCGACTTCCACGGCACCCAGTTGCTCGGCCAGCGCATGGGTCAGTGGTTCGTTGCCGGGCAGGGCAATCAGTCGGAGTGGTCTTGCGGTGTCAGTCATCCGTGCTCCCGGTCGGATTCTTGTTTGGGTTCCTGTTGGGGTTCTTGTTTGGACTCTTTGGTGTCCTACCCTACGTGAATGATGTCGCCATTGCTGAAGGCGAACTCACGAGCGTAATTCAATTCGCCGTTGGTTTCGGCATGGATGGTGAAGAGCGGTTGTTCTCGCACCACTCGGTCACCCAGGTGCACGTGAAACTCGACGCCGGCGGCCGAGGCGCCTGGCGCACCGGCCAACTTGGCCACTCGACTGAGGCGACGATTATCGAAATGGGTCACGGTGCCATCGCGGCGGGCCAGAATGCCGGAACGGCGGCGCGCCGGCACGGGCACTCGCATGCCGCCCTGCGCCCGACAGATGGCCTCGAACTTGCGTGCCGCCTGACCGGAGCTCAAGGCGTCTTCTGCCATGGCCCGACCCTGACCCGTCCCTGCCGCGCCGGCCAGTTCCAGCAACTCGGTCGACAGGGTGAGCGCGCGCTGGCGCAGATCGTCGGGCGCTTCGGCCGCACTGTCGAGTACGGCAATCACGTCATTGGCTTCCAGCGCCGGACCGATCCCCCGACCCACGGGCTGACGTCCGTCGCTGATGATGACCTTCGAGGTCACACCGAAAGCCTCGGCCACCAGCTTCAGTCGCGCACCGAGATGATCCGCATCGTCCTTCGAGCGAATCTTGGCCGTATCGCCCACGGGCAGGTCCAGCACGAGATGGCTGGAGCCCGCGGCGATCTTCTTCGACATCACGGAAGCGATCAGCTGATCTTCCGCATCCAGATCCATGACCCGGGCGACGCGAATCAGCATGTCGTCCACGGGACTGAGCCTGACGGCACCACCCCAGACGACGCAGCCGCCTTCCTGTTCCACGACTCGCCGCATCGCCGCCAGATCCAGATCGACGGGGCACAGGGTTTCCATCGTGTCGGCGGTACCGGCGGGCGAGGTGATGGCACGCGATGAGGTCTTCGGCATCCAGACACCGCAAGAAGCCACGATCGCCACAACCAGTGGCGTGGTCCGGTTACCGGGCAGGCCACCGACGCAGTGCTTGTCGGCAATCGGGCTGCGCTCCCACTCGAGGCGATCACCGACTTCGATCATGGCGCGGGTGAAAGCGATCAATTCCTTGTTCTGCAGGCCGCGCGTGGCAATGGCGGTCAGGAACATGGCCGTATGGATATCGGCGAATCGGCTGGAGGAAATGTCCGCAATGATTGATTTCAAATCTCCCTCGCTCAATATCTCACCAAATACGCGGCCGCGAACCAGGCCGAGAGATTCCAGCGGCTGAGGGTGAGACAAGTAGACCTCGTCACCAGGATCGACGTCCAGCCGCTCCCAGGCCGCTTCGGACAGACCGACCTCGCCCCACCCCAGCCAGTCCAACTCGATCTGGTAAAGGGTGGCGATGATGCGTCGATCTCCCGCCTGGACGCGCGCGTGGGCCGTAAAGCCTTCGGAGCGGCAGATCGGACAATCGCGTCGGGTCAGGATGACCGGTTGATCGTGCGTATCGAGCTGGATGCGCCGCGCTCGCATAACATTTGAATCGGCGCTCCGCGTGCTCAAGATCGGCCAACCCGATTCATGGGTGGCCGCCGTTGACTCCCTGCATTGCTGTCCTAAAGCTCGAAACGGTCCACATAGATCCGCTCCAGCGCACGAATCAGTGCCGGATCAAGAATCCGGACAACAAACAGGCCACGGTTGAAATCGGAGACCAGCAGCAAATCGTTGGCGAAAAAGGGGAACACATTCCAGGCTCCGCTGAAGCCCGTGCCATCACCGTTCGGGTAGGTATCAAAGAAGGCCACCTCGCGCAGATCGGCAGTAGCCGGATCGACAATCTCCAGGACCCGCAAGCCGCGCTTGTAGTTAGCCTGGAACACGTAGCGTCCCACCACATAAAGGTTGTGATCGATGGACAGGCCATCGGCGACGAACTCCGCTGCTGGATCGGAGGTGTCGAGGCGCTCAAGGTCCAGCACCAAGGTGCGCGTGCCCGTCAGGTTGTGTGAGGTTTCATCCAACTCGTCGTTGAGCACGAAGTAGCGCTGGTCTTCCGTCAGCCAGCCCTGGTGGGTGTAGCCACGATCGCCATAGGTGTGTCGACCGAGTAACTGGGGGTTCGATTTGTTCGTGACATCAACCACGGTCAGCGTATCTTCATTACTGGCGAAACAGATCTCGTTACCCTGGTAGCGTTGGTCAGGGCCTTGGTAGATCACACATTGCACGTCATGTGTGTAGCCATCGTCGCTGAAGCAACCGGCGAAGGTCGGGTTGGTCGGGTCGTTGATGTCGACCATGTGCAAGCCACCGCTGCAGGTTTCACCGCCCACGGTGTAGGCAAAACCCGAGTGCGGATTGATCGCAATGTTATGGGCTTCGTTGAAACCGTCGTAGTGGGCAACGGTGCGGAACGTCTCGGGCGGATTCAGGTCTTCGGCGACCAGGGTCTTCAAGTCGAAAACCTGCATGCCGTGACCCAGAATCTCATCACCAACGATAAAGGCGTGATCCTTGAAGGTCTTCATGTCCGTCCAGACCGAGCTGGACACGCCGGCCGGTCGGGGCAGGTTGCCGAGGTAGACGGGGTTTTCCGGATCGGTCACTTCGACGAACGCCACACCGTTCGAGCGGCCCATCAGGGCAAACAGTCGTCCGCTGTCCGGATCTCTCCAGCCCCAGTTGTCTGAACCCGTGCCGCCACCGATCGCCGGCAACTCGACCCAGCCGGCCAGTTCGATGCCGAGGCAGGGGAATCCACCGGACAGACCGTCAATGCAAGCATCGGCCCCGTTGAACTCGAAGTCGATGGTCTCCTGCATATGCATTGCATGGGCAAGATCGACGAAATTGATGTCTGGATGCTCCAGCGCCAGCACTTCGGCCCGATCGGGCGTGAAACAGGCCCAGACAGCCAGTGGAATCGCGGTCAGGAGGAGTAGCCATTTCTTCATGGATTGGGGTCCGAGTAGATTGGTGATGTTTGTCGTTGCGTGACGGCGGATCAGGTCGATGCTGCCAGTTCTGGATTCGGTCTGGATTGATCGCGCTCAAGTCGATCGGCGAAGTCGCGCAGCAGCCGGCGACCATCGGGCGTGTCCTCGAGCTCGGCCAGCAGCGTGTCCGGACACTGGCCCTCTTCCATCAGCACGTCGGCGCGCAGATGGATATAGCTGGCCATGATGCCTGCGGTAAATTCCGGGTGGAACTGAACGCCCCAGCTGCGTTGCCCGAAGTGCAGCGCGTGGTGCGGGTCACCGTGCGTATCGGCCAGAACGCGTGTGGACGGCGGCGGCTTCAGCACGGCCTCGACATGCGTTGCGTGCAATTGGCTGATTGCATTCATGGACGCCAGCAGGCATTCGTCACCTGAACGAATGAATACGGACTTCGTTCCCATTCTTCGGCCCGCCGGATTGGGACCGACCACGCCGCCCAGCGCATGGGCGATCAATTGATGGCCGTAGCAAACACCCAACATGGGCAAGGCTGCGGCGTGCGCATCGACGAGCCAGCGCGCGGTCCGTTCCGACCAGTCGGCACGGTGTGACACCATCGCCGGTGAACCGGTGACGACGGCACCCGCCAACCCGGCGAACGAGTTCGGCAGCGACTCACCACCCTGCACATCCACGATCAATGCGTCGGACCGATCGATACCCAGTCCATCCAGGAACCAGTCCTCGAAATCGCCGTGTGCAGCCTCGACGTGATCCGGTGCCGATCCGGTCTTGATGATCAATACTTTGGACATCTCCTCATCATACCGCTTCAGTCTCACAGCGACCATGCACACGAGGTCCGGTTCTGCCGCGGATCGGTGTCTGAATGGCGGTCAGACCGGTATACTTGCCGGTCGTGTTCACTAACGGGCAAAGACCGTGAATTTTCAGGATTTCATTCGCACCCTGGATCAGTACTGGGCAGAGCAGGGATGTGTGCTGACCGCACCGCTGGATCTGGAGGTCGGCGCCGGAACCTTCCATCCGGCAACCTTCCTTCGCTCGATCGGACCGGAGCCCTGGGCCTCGGCCTACATCCAGCCCTGTCGGCGCCCGACGGACGGCCGCTATGGCGAGAATCCCAACCGCCTGCAGCACTATTACCAGTACCAGGTGGTCATGAAGCCCTCACCGCTGAACTTCCAGGAGCTCTACCTGGGTTCACTCGATGCCGTGGGCATCGATCCGTCCGTACACGACATCCGCTTTGTGGAAGATAACTGGGAGTCACCGACGCTGGGTGCCTGGGGTCTGGGCTGGGAAGTCTGGCTGAACGGCATGGAAGTGACACAGTTCACCTACTTTCAGCAGGCCGGCGGCCTGGAGTGCAAACCGGTCATGGGGGAGATCACCTATGGGCTGGAGCGACTGGCCATGTACTTGCAGGGCGTCGAATCGGTCTACGACCTGATCTGGACGGATACGCCGAACGGCCCGGTGACCTACGGCGAAGTCTTCCACCAGAACGAGGTGGAACAGTCCGAATACAACTTCGAGCGTGCCGACACGGCCAGCCTGTTTTCTTGGTTCGACACCTGCGAATCCCAGGCCAAGACCCTGGTCGATCAGGGCCTGTCTTTGCCGGCCTATGACCAGGTGCTCAAGGCCTCGCACACCTTCAACCTCCTCGACGCGCGCCAGGCGATTTCCGTGACCGAGCGTCAGCAGATGATTCTGCGGATCCGTGACCTGTCGCGACGCGTCGCCGAAGCCTACTACGAGCGCCGCGAATCGCTCGGCTTCCCGGGCCTGAATCGGGGGGCTGCCGCATGAACCAGGACGCACGTAAAGATCTGCTGATCGAACTGGGTTGCGAAGAGCTGCCCGCGCGCCTGATCGAGGGCCAGCTGGCCATGCTCGCCAAGGGCCTGGGCCAGCGCCTCAAGGACGCCGGCCTGATCGAGTCGGCGGACTCCGCCGAGACCTTCGCCACTCCCCGCCGTCTGGCCGTTCGTTTCAACGAAGTGCTGACTCGCCAAGCCGACCGGGAGCTGGAGCGCAGAGGGCCGGCTGAAAACGTGGCGCTGGATGCCGACGGCCATCCGACCAAGGCAGCGGAGGGGTTTGCCCGCAGCGTCGGCAAGGCCTTCGATGAACTCGACTGGCTGGAAACAGACCAGGGCCGCTGGCTCTACTGCAAGATTTCTGAAGTCGGTGCGCCCTTGGGCGAGCTGATCGGACCCATGCTCGAAGCTACGGTCAAGGACATGGCCGGTGCCCGGTCCATGCGCTGGTCCGATTTGAGCGACCGCTTTCTGCGCCCGATCCGCTGGCTGACCCTGATTCACGGCGAGGACCTTCTGCCCCTGTCCCTTTTTGGCCTGGAAGCCGGGCGCAGCACGGAAGGCCATCGAATTCATGCGCCGGGCACCCACGAGATTGGAGCCGCCGGTGACTACGAGTCGGTCTGCGAGCAAGCCTTTGTGCTGGTTGATCTCGATCGCCGTCGCGAACGGATCGCCGAGCAGGTGCAGGCGCTGGCTGAAGCGTCGAATCAACGCGTTGATGACAACCCAGGTCTGCTGGCTGAAAACGTCGGACTGACCGAATGGCCCGTGGCCGTGATGGGCAGCTTCGATGAAGCGTTTCTGGCGGTTCCGGAAGAGGCGCTGATCTCCTCGATGCAGCAGCATCAGAAGTGCTTTCCCGTTCGTGATGCTGACGGCCGCCTGGCGGCGAAGTTCATCGCCATCGCCAATATCGAATCGAGAGACATCGACGCCATGCGCGCCGGCTTCGAGCGCGTGATCCGTCCACGCCTGGCCGATGCGCGTTTCTTCTGGGATCAGGATCGCAAGCAGTCACTGAATGATCGTCGCGATCGCCTGGACGGCATCCTGTTTGAGGAGAAGCTCGGCAGCATTGGCGACAAGTGCCGCCGCTTGAATGACTTGGGCAGCGGCCTGGCGAGCGCACTGGGCGCGGAGCCCGCTGAAGTTTCGCGTGGGGCCGATCTGTGCAAATGCGATCTGGTCACGGAAATGGTCGGTGAGTTTCCGGAGCTGCAGGGCACGATGGGTCGCTACTACGCCGCGGCCGACGGTGAGAGTGACCTTGTAGCCACCGCCATCGAGGAGCACTACATGCCGCGCCAGGCCGGCGCCGCCCTGCCAGCCACGCCAGCCGGTCGCGCACTCGCACTCGCCGATCGACTCGACAGCGTCGTCGGACTCTTTGCCGCCGGCAAGAAGCCGAAAGGCAGCAAGGATCCTTTTGCCTTGAGACGAGCAGCGCTGGGGGTGGTTCGTATTCTCGAAGACAGCGGAAGCGGTCTGACCCTGGCCGATGCGACGGCTGCCGCAGCTTCATCCCTTGAAGGACGGGTCGAGGTCAGCGTAGGCATTCAGCAGGAGGTGCTGGACTTCCTGAATGATCGCCTGCGCTCCCATGCTACCGATGCGGGCCTGGCCACCAGTACGGTGCAGGCCGTGATGGCGGGCCGCCCGTCGTCCGTCGCCGATTTCATGGCCCGAGCCCGCGCCGTAGCGCAGTTCGCTGAAACCGACGCCGCCGATAGCCTGGTTGCGGCCTACAAGCGCGCCAGCAACCTCTTGAAGCAAGCCGAATCTGGGCTGTTAGCAGCAGTAGACGGAAATTTGTTGAACGAAGACGCCGAAAAGCAGCTTTTTGCCGACATTCAGAAGGTCGAGGGGGACCTGGTCGCAGCCATTGGTCAGCAAGACTACCCCGCGGCTCTGGCGCAATTGGCGGGCCTGCGCGACAGCCTGGACGCCTTTTTCGATCAGGTGATGGTGATGGTCGATGAGATCAAACTTCGCAACAACCGACTGGCCTTGCTCCAGCACTTGCGCGGGCTGATTGCCGACATCGCCGATCTGGCGCGACTGGGCCGCTAAAAGATGGGCCGCCGGACGCCGCCGCTGTTGATCGAACGCGTGCTGCTGCTGGACGGCGAGCAGATCGATCCTGTCGCCATCGAACTGGTGGTGGCCCTGCAGCGGCGCGGTCAGCCCATTCTGCTGATGGCCGAGCAACCCCATCGCTGGCGGCCGACGCGTCGGTCTGTCGATCATGATCTGGCGCTGCAGCAGGAACTGCAGCAGCGCATCAGTCGGGCTGGAGCCGACCTCGACGGCGTGATCTATCTGGAAACGGGGCTATTCTCGCGCAAGCGGGCGCGTCAGAGCGAGCTGGATCAGATCGGCGAGCGCTACAAGGTGCCGGCCGCCGATCTCGTGTTCATCGGCGCCGACCCGATACTGCTCGAGTCCGTGATACTCATCGGCGGCAAGTCGATTGCCGTCAACAGCCCCGGCGTCAATGGCGCGGTCCGTGCCGACAGCCTCAAGAACGCTATTGCCAAGCTGGGCTAAACATCCAGGTTGGACACCTGCAGGGCGTTGTCTTCGATAAAGGCCCGGCGCGGCTCCACTTCATTGCCCATCAGGGTCGAGAAGATATCGTCAGCCGCCACGGCGTCTTCGATCGTGACCTTGAGCAGCCGGCGGGTTTCCGGATTCACCGTGGTGTCCCAGAGCTGATCCGGATTCATCTCACCCAGACCCTTGAAGCGCTGGAAGCTGCGGCCCTTGCGCGACTCGGTCATCAGCCAGTCATAGGCTTCCGAGAAACGATCCACGGTGGTCGAGTTCTTGCCGCGCTCGATGCGCGCACCCGGCCCCATCAGCTCGGCGATGCTCTGACCGACCTTGGCGAACTGGCGATACTCGCGAGACTGGAAGAAGGTGGCATCCAGAATCGTATCGAGAACCACACCCTGGGCATGGCGTGAAACCACCACGCCACCGCCGCCCAGCGGCTTGATGTGCCAGACCACGCCGGCCGGCGTCGCTCGGTCCAGACGCTCCTGGAAGCGCGTGCTCCAGTCGTCTACATCGAAGCCTGATTCCAGAGAAAACGTATCAAAATCAATCAGTTGCTCGACCACATCGGGATCATGACGCAGCTTCAGGCGACCCGAAACCTGACGCGCCTGCTGGAAATCCTTAAGCAACGTCGACAGGGCGGCATCATCCAGCGGCAGCCCTTCTTCACTGGGATAGAAGCGGGCATCATCCAGCGCGCGTTCGAGCATGTACTGGTTCATTTCCGCTTCGTCCTTCAGGTAGGACTCCTGCTTGCCCTGCTTGATCTTGTAAAGCGGCGGCTGAGCGATATAGACATGGCCGCGCTCGATCAGCTCTGGCATCTGACGATAGAAGAAGGTCAACAGCAGCGTGCGGATGTGCGAGCCGTCAACGTCGGCATCGGTCATGATGATGATGCGGTGGTAGCGCAGCTTCTCGACGTCGAATTCATCCTTGCCGATGCCCGTCCCCAATGCGGTGATCAGGGTCCCGACTTCAGCCGAAGACAGCATCTTGTCGAAACGGGCCTTCTCGACGTTCAGGATCTTGCCCTTCAGGGGCAGAATGGCCTGGTACTTGCGGTTTCGGCCTTGCTTGGCCGAGCCGCCGGCGGAGTCACCCTCCACGATGAACAGTTCGGACAGGGCCGGATCTTTCTCCTGGCAGTCCGCGAGCTTGCCGGGCAGACCGGCGATATCGAGTACACCCTTGCGGCGGGTCATGTCGCGCGCCTTGCGTGCCGCTTCACGGGCACGAGCCGCTTCAACGACCTTGCTGACGATGACCTTCGCGTCGTTCGGGTTCTCAAGCAGGAAATCGCGTAACTCGGAAGCCAGCACCGATTCCACGGCCGGCTTGACGTCAGAGGAGACCAGTTTGTCCTTGGTCTGGGACGAGAACTTGGGATCGGGCACCTTGACCGACAGGACCGCAATCAATCCTTCGCGGGTGTCGTCGCCGGTGGTCTGAACCTTGGATTTCTTCGCCAGGCCCGACTCTTCGATGTAGTTGTTCAGCGTCCGGGTCAGCGCCGTACGGAAACCGGCCAGGTGCGTTCCGCCGTCTTTCTGCGGAATCGTGTTGGTAAAGCAGAACACGCTTTCCTGATAGGCGTCGGTCCACTGCAGCGCGGCTTCAACGGTGATGTCGTCACTTTCGGCCTTGAAGTGCAGCACGGTCGGATGCAGCGGACTCTTCTTGCGGCTGAGATGCTCGACAAAAGAACTGATGCCGCCTTTATAGCTGAAGTGATCGTGCTTGTCGCTGGATTCTTCAGCAAGCTTGATGCTGACGCCTGAATTCAGGAAGCTCAGCTCGCGCAGGCGCTTGGCCAGCACGTCGTAGTGAAATTCCGTGTCCGAGAAGGTTTCGGCGCTGGGCCAGAAGCGGATCATCGTGCCGGTCTGATCACTGTCAGCCACGGCTTCAAGCGGCGCGTCGGGCACGCCCAGGGTGTAGGACTGCTCCCAGCGCTTGCCCTGGCGATGAATGGTCAGGGTCAGGCGCTCTGACAGGGCGTTGACGACCGACACGCCGACGCCGTGAAGACCGCCGGAAACCTTGTAGGAGTTGTCGTCAAACTTACCGCCCGCGTGCAGAACGGTCATGATGACCTCCGCCGCCGAGCGCTTTTCTTCTTCGTGCATGCCCACGGGAATGCCGCGGCCGTTGTCCTGGACGCTGACCGAACCGTCATCGTGCAGGGTCACGATGATGTCGTCGCAGTGCCCCGCCAGGGCCTCATCGATGGAGTTATCCACCACCTCGAAGACCATGTGATGCAGGCCAGTGCCGTCATCCGTATCGCCGATATACATGCCGGGACGCTTGCGAACCGCGTCCAGACCTTTGAGGACCTTGATACTTCCGGAGCCGTACTCTTTTTCTGTCATGGATACCTGGGGTCGCCGACGGGTGGAATAACTGGTGAATTATAGCATTTCAGGGGCCTGTCAGCCGCCTAGAAGACGCCAGGGCCAGTGTTTCACGTGGAACATGGCCCGCGGGCTCAGGCGAGCTCCTGGGCCTCGATCCGACCTTGTTCCACGTGAAACATCCGGCATGGAATCGCCGGCGCCTGAGTGGCCGTAATCCAGGTCTGGAAGGCCTGATCCTGCAGCCAGTCTAGTACCGTCCCGAGGTGGCGCCGATCCAGTTCGGACACGGGATCATCCAGCAGCAGAACCGGTGGTCTTTCGGCGCCTGCCTCCAGAATGGCCAATTGGGCCAGCAGCAGGGCCAAGGCCAACAACTTCTGCTGTCCCCTGGACAGCTCGACGGCCGCAGCTTGCTGGTTGACCCGGAGGGCCAGATCGGCGCGATGGGGCCCGCGCTGGGTAAATCCGCGATCGCGATCGCTGTCGCGCTGGTCTTGCAAGGCGGCGGCCAGCTCCATTTCCGACGGATAACCCCGTCGGTAGTTCATCTGTAAATCGCCAGGAAGTCGGACCTGAAGTTGCTCCAGCAGTCTTTGCGTGTGGTCAACGATCGTGTCGACCTGTCGCCGGCGCAAAGTATCCAGGGCTTCTGCCGCCGGAATCATCGGGCCGTCCAGCGCATGAAGCCCGGCGGGACTGGCGTTCGACTACAACGCCGCATTGCGCTGACGCAAGAGCCGGGCGTAACGCTGCCACGCCGACAGGTACTGAGGTTCCACGTGAAACAATTGCCAGTCGAGATACTGGCGGCGGCGTTCAGGCCCGCCATCGATCAGCCGATGGCTATCGGGCTCGAACAGCACCAGCGGCAGGATCGCGGCGAATTCGCTGATGCGCTGGCAATCCTTGCCGGCAATGCGCCCGCGCCACTGATCACCCGTACGTTCAATGCCCAGGACCGTACCGTCACGACAGCGGCCCACCACGCGTAGACGATCGGATTCGTGCTGGATGACGGAGGCCGGACGGCTGGTTCTGAAGGAGCGACCGCGCCCGAGCAGGTGAATGCCCTCGAGCACGGAGGTCTTGCCGGCGCCGTTGTCGCCGTACAGCCAGTTCAGACCCGGAGCGGGTGAGAGCGTTTGGGGTTCGAGATTCCGAACCCCTTCGAGCGTGAGGCGATCGAGGGCCAAGCGCGATGATCGCCGTCAGGCGAAATCAGAGCTTCAGCGGCATCACGACCTGACGCACGCTGTCATCCTCGATGCCGGTAACCAGACAGGAACTGTTGGCATCGCGCAGGGCAATGCGCACCTGTTCACCGTCGATGGCACCCAGCGCATCCAGCAAGTAGTTGACGTTGAAGCCCACCTTGAGATTGTCGAAGGGATGCTCAGCTTCCACATCTTCCACCGCCTCTTCCTGCTGCGGGTTGTGGGCCACCACGCGAACGGTTCCGGTCTCCAGATCCAGGCGAACGCCACGGTACTTCTCGTTCGACAGGATGGCGGCGCGCTGCAGGGCGTGGGTGATCTCGGCACGATCCAGAATCACGGCCTGGTCGGTCTGCAGCGGAATGACCGCTTCATAATCCGGAAAGCGGCCGTCGATCAGCTTGGTGGTCATGACGATTCGATCTCGATCCACCCGCAGGAAGCCCTGGCCGATCACCACGTTCAGGGGCTCGTCCACGTCTTCCAGAATGCGGTTCATTTCCAGGACGCCCTTGCGCGGTACGATCAGGCTGCGCGCTTCACCGCTGACATCGGCTTCCATTTCAGCCAGCGCCAACCGGTGTCCATCGGTGGCCACGGCGCGAATCATGCCGTCGCGGAACTCGAACAGCAGGCCATTAAGGTAGTGACGCACGTCCTGATGCGCCATAGCGAAACCGGTCTTCTCCGCGATCCAGCGCAGTTTCGATTGACTGATCGGATAACTCGCCATGCTATCGACCTGGTCACTGGAGGGGAATTCCCCAGCGGGCAGGGTAGCCAGCGTGAACCGGCTTCGGCCCGCATGGATGGCCAGCTTATCCTCATTCAGTTGGACATTGATCTTGACGCCTTCGGGCAGGGCTCGACAGATGTCGACCAACTTTCTGGCCGGCACGGTGATCGACCCGGTCTGGGCGACTTCAGCGTTTGCCCGGGCGACCAGCTCGACTTCCATGTCTGTCCCGGTAATCCGCAGGCCCTCATCAATCGCCTCAATGAGGAAGTTGGCCAACACGGGCAAGGTCTGTCGTCTTTCGACCACGTTGACCACCTGGGCAATAGGCGCAAGCAGGGCTTCACGCGCAATCGAGAATTTCATGGTTGCTCCTTAAGCTCTTATCAATATCCCAAGCATCATGGTGTTTAAAAACGTCCCCAGGATGCGGACTTGTTCTTGTTTTGTTTATAAAAGAAAAGATCAGTAGTAATAGGGCCTGTGAATAGGCGTAGAACCCAATTTTTCCCTTTATATTCA
>JBCDLQ010000025.1:0-12087 GCA_039414335.1 Pseudomonadota bacterium
GATCGAGAGCCGCGTCGAGCTCGTTGCGCTCCATGGACAGGTTGGCCAACCTGGCATGAGCCAGCAGGCTCTGGACCCGGCCCGCGGTCGTCGCGGTGTCAGACCCTTCAAGGATTTTTTGCCAGAGTGCTTCGGCTCGATCGGGGTTGCCGAGATCCTTTTCCACTTCGGCGATTGCATTCAGCAAGTCAAGGGTTCGCGCATCTGTCGGGCCATAGCGCTGAAGATATTCCTCGTAGGCCTGCTCCAGCAGAGGCTTGGCCTCGTCGTGCTGCGTCAGGCTCTGCAGCGTGTCGCCGACGAGGTACTGAACCCGGGCCAGAATTTCCGGTTGATTGCCGAAGCGGCGCTCTGCCTGGAACAGGGCGCGATCCAGCACATCCACCACGCGTGCTTCGCGCCCCAGCTCCGTGCCGCGCGGCGCCACCAGGACTTCGCGAAGCAACTCGTTCATGGCGGTGGTCTCGCGCTCGGCCTGGCGGACGTTCACAAAGCCGATGGTCGCTGCGGTCAGGCCAGCGGCAAGCAGAATGATGATCGTACCGACAGCGAGTGCCCGCCGCCGCCGACCCGGTGCCGTCTGGATACGCTCGAGGTCCCCGATGACCTCGTCGATGTCCGGCCGCTGTTCCGTATTCGGATTCAGCATGGCCTGGATCAGTCGGCGTTCGGCCCGCGAACAGGCCATGCCCTTGAGCGATACCAGTGACCTGCTCTTGTGCAGGCTGATCAGCTGTTCGACTGAGCTTGCCGGAAAGGGTGGTCTTCCCGTGAGCAAAAAGACGAACACGCCGCCCAGTGCGAAGACATCGGCCGCTGGGCTGGCCCTGTTGCCAGCCAGTCGTTCTGGCGCCATGTACAGGGGCGTACCCGTGGCTCGTGTTGCGTCTACCTTGGCGTTGAGATCTCGAGCGGAGCCGAAGTCCATCAGGATCGCGCGGTCATTGGGCTCGATCATGACGTTGGCGGGCTTGACGTCACCATGGGCCAAGCCCTGTCGGTGGACGGCACGAAGCGCACGGGCCAGCTGCAGCATCAGTGATAGCCGCTTTTCCGTCGACGGCGAGTGCTCGCGGCGGTGATCGGTCAGCGTCTGGCCCATGATCAGATCGGCCCACAGTCCCGGCTCGCCATCGTGAATGTCAGCGCCGTGCACAGCGAGCACGTGGGGGTGACGAACCCGTGCCAGCTGTCGCGCCTCCTCGATCCAGGATGCCGGGTCCACTTCGATGTTGCCGCGGCTCAGTTTCAGCGAGACATCGCGACGAAGAATCGGGTCGAAGGCGCGGAAGACTTCGCCGAACTGCCCGCTGCCGAGACAGTCCTGAATTTTCAGGTGCCCCCAGTGATCCAGTTCGCGTACAACGTCGACGGTGGAACCACCGGCCGTGCGCATCACACGTGTCAGCTCGGCCAGTTCGCGCAGCTGCTGCAGGGCTTCGGGCGGCAAGAATTGCTCGGCCTCTTGCCAGTCGATCGGCTCGCCATCGGCCAGGCGGGCGGCAAACCGTTCGATGGGGTCGACGGGCGCCTTCATTGCATCTGCCGAACCAGTTCAGCCAGGCCGCGCACCACCAGCATCCGGACTGCATCGGGAGAGTCCGCGATCAACTCGGTGGCGATTTCGGGATAGCTCATATCAAATTCCAGCCGCAGGATCACCGCTTGCCGCTGCTTGTCGGTCAGCTGATCCAGGGCTGCTTCGTAGCGCTCCACGGTCTCCTGGCCGATCACCTGCTCGAGCACGCTGGCTTCCGGGTGGGCCAATTGGCTCTGATTCAGCGTGGAGCCGCCGGGCTTGTTCTGGCTGCGGCGGAGCTCCTCGCGAACCGTATTGAGCAGGATCGAGCGAAGATAGGCCAGCAGTGCACCGGGTCGATGCGCCTCAAAGTCCTTCAGTCTATTGAATGCACGAAGCAGGGAAACCTGAACGAGGTCGTCCGTATCGGCCAGGCTGCGACCGGCGCTCGGGAGACGGCCGTGAGCCCATCGTTTGAGCAGAGGCAGGCAGCGTTCGAAGAGACGATCGCGAGCGCCCAGGTCGCCCGACTGAAAGGCCCGCACCAGCTCGACGGTGGATTCGAGGTTCTCTGCCATGGTGCTGCTGATGATAGGGCGTTGGGCACTGATGCGCGAGCGGGCCTCGCGCAACAGCTTCGCCCTCGTTCAGCCCCGTCGGCCTGACGTACAGGCCAGCGCCATCGCGCGAGCAAGAACCGGGTCGTCCACGGACTCCACGAGCGGCGTCGTGATCAGATGATCCGGCGTCACGCCGACTCGCTCAAGGTCGCCATTGGGGCGCACGATGCGTGCTTTCGGAAACCCCACGCTGATGCCGGTCTCGGACAGTTTGAATTGCTCCATGGCGCCGAGCGTGGTCGCCAGATCGGAGGTCGGTTCGCCCAGAATCGTGCCGAAGCCGTAGTCCTGCGTCATGGCGGCGACGGTGACCGCGTTGGAATAGCTGTGGCGATTGATCAGCACGAAGACTTCGCCTTCGAACTGGTCGCCAGTCCGCGGCTGGGCGTCGTCGATATGGAAGTCGAAGAGGCTGCCGTCGGGGTGCTGCTCAAAGGCTTCGACATAGGCCAGGCTGATGCTGCCGGTCTCGGCGGTAGGCACGCGCAGGGCATTGCTGGCGCGAGCAGCTGCGCTGTTGCGTACCTGGAACGATGAATAGAACTGGAAGGGCCGGTCCGCAAACCAGGCCAGCATGTGATCGCTGAAGCTCGAGTTGCCGCCGGGGTTGTTGCGCAGATCGATGACCAGGCGCTGTGCGTTCTCGCCTTGGAATTGCGCAAAGGCTTCGTCAATGAAGCTGCGGAACTCGGTGGGGTCCCACATATCGCCTTCCGGGTTGTAGAACGGCCCGGGGCGAAGATAAGCGGTGTCGCAGCTGGCCATGCTGGATTCGCGCGCCATCCAGCTCAGCTGGAGATGATCGTCCCCCGAAAGGCTGCGAATGTCAGAAGGCCGAACTGCCGTCAGCTCCAGGTCCTGCTCTGCTCCGTCCCGTTCAATTCGAACGCGATAGTGCGCCGGTGCACCGAGGACTTGCCAGAGCACCCGAGTGAATTGAAATTCGAGCAGGGTACCGGCCAGATACGCATTGTCTGCCGACAGTTCACCGTAGAGACGATCACGCAAGGCTCCAGCTTCCTGATCGTTGATGGCAACAATTCGATCACCGAGGCGCAGCGATTCCGCGCCCGGGTAGTAATCGGCAACGAACATCTGGCCGTCCACGATACGAATGTCGAAGGGCGCAAGGAGGCCGTCCGCTTCCAGATGGGCAACGTAGAGCAGTGACGCGTCTTCGATGCGCGCATGGGCGACATCACCCAGGGCGACCCAGCGCTGGAAGTGCAGCGCGGCTTCACCCTTCGACATCGGTTCCCTGATCTCGGCGAGCATGCGATCGAATGCCGCGTCCAGTTCTTCCTTCGAGCGCTCGGCGAAGGGATCGACATGGCTGGCATAGAGCGTGCTTCTCAGCTCCTCAAAGTCGGCGCGCAGCTGACCGGGTGAGAAGTAGTCGGCCTTTGCTATCTGCGACAGCAAGGCAAGGCAAAGGCACAGGAGCATGGACAGGTGTCGTGGCATGATGGCGTCCTCGTCAATGGATGAAGGGTAGTGAATCGAGGCCCAAAGCGTGTCGCCGTAAGTGGCCGGACACCATGGAGAAGCGCTCCCTTTTGCCTGACCAAACCCTGACCATGCCTGAAATCAAGCACTTACTACGATGAATCGCCCCTTTTCAATCGGTCCCTTTGTCGTCGATCCGCGAAGCGGCGAGTTGATCGAAGGCGAACGTCGCGAACGCCTGGAGCCCAAGGTCATGCAGCTGCTGGTCGAGTTGGCCGAGCAGGCACCCGACGTCGTGGACAAGACGGCATTGACCGAAGCGCTGTGGCCTGACACGGTTGTCACCGAGGACGCGTTGGCGCGCAGCCTCCTGAAGCTGCGCCGAGCCCTGGGCGATGACGCGAAGTCGCCGCGCTTTATCGAGACCCTGCCCCGGCGTGGTTATCGACTGCTGATACCGGTGGAATGGCAGAACCTGGCTTCCGAGACTGTCGGCCCATCTGGGCCACCCAGTCCATCAACGTCCGCACCCTGGTGGGGCATCGGAATCGCGGTGGCGCTCATTGTTGCCGTCGTGTTTGTGGGCTGGCGCGGCTCTGAAACGGCAACCGGTGAGCCGCCGCTGTTGGCCCGCGCGCACGATCACTACTATCAGTTCACGGAGGCCGACAACGAGCGCGCCTACCTTCTCTACGAGCGCATCCTCCAATCGCTTCCAGATCTGGCTGAGGCACAGGCCGGCCAGGCCAATACGCTGGTCCAGCGACTGATTCGCTGGCCCGATACCGGTCCGCCGATTCCGCCGTCCGAACATCGCGTTGCAGCCGCCCTGGCCAGCGACCGGTTGACCACACCGTGGGCGCAAGCGACGCTGGAACGGGCGCAGCTGCTGGTCGACCAGGCCGTGGCCGGTGACGCGGACAGCGGCTTTGCCTGGAAAGCTCATGGACTGGTTGCCATGCTGTCGGGCGATGCGGATCGGGCCGCTCAAAGCTATCTGACCGCCCTGGAGGTCGATCCCGGTAACTGGGAAGCGGCTTTCAATCTCGGCGAGCTGAACCACATTGCCGGTGACGAGCGCCAGGCCATCGACTACTACCAGACGGCCTATCGCATCATGGAAGGCGAGTACAGCCAGAGCGCCCAGCGCATCGGACCCTGGCAGCCCGAGCTGGGTGTGGCCATCGGCGCGATGTATCAGAACCTCGGCGAATCCTCGGAAGCCGAGGCCTGGTATCGAACCGTGCTGGAAAGCACGCCGCTGCATGTGGAAGCCACGCTGGCCCTGGCTTCGGCACGGGCCCGGGCCGGCGATGTGGCCGAAGCCGAAGCCCTGTGTCGCGACCTGATCAGCCGAATCGGCCCGCTGGAAGACTGTCAGCCCTACGTGCCAGACACCCCATGAATCGCATCAACCCGAAGAAGCTGCTTCGCAGCAAGTGGACTGCTGTCCACCCGCGCAACAAAGAGAAGCACTTCCTGATCATCGAAGTCGAGTTCGATGAGGATCAGACCGTTGCGCGCTGCCTGCTCGAAGCGGTGATGAGTCAGCGCTCCTTCGAGATCGACTGGCGCGAGCTGAAGGATGCCACCCGGTGGCGACAGGGCTGGCAATGAGAGGCCGCTGGCGAGTCGGCGGACAGAGCAGATCCAGCGGAGGTGCGGGCAGTGGAAATTGGTGATCGCTTCAAAGCGGCGGATCGTGCGGCCTGGCGAGCCT
This sequence comes from Pseudomonadota bacterium, assembly GCA_039414335.1. Lineage (GTDB taxonomy): Bacteria > Pseudomonadota > Gammaproteobacteria > Xanthomonadales > Wenzhouxiangellaceae > Wenzhouxiangella. Next base: position 5,306 of record JBCDLQ010000025.1, read on the forward strand.
GGTTGGTGGATCATCACAAGCAAGCCAATGACATCTGGCTGATCAGCGACAAGCGCGATGAAGTGCCGACGGTTCGCTATCTGGATGCGGTTGAAGAAGCCCTGTGTTTTGGCTGGGTGGATTCGATCAGCAAGCGCGTCTCGGAATTCGAATCGGCGCAGCGTTTCTCTCCAAGGCGGCCGCGAAGCAACTGGACCGAGCTCAACAAGGCGCGGGCCCGAAGACTGATTCGCCTGGGATTGATGACTGAGTCGGGTCGACAGTTTCTGCCTGATCTCGACGCACCCTTCGCTGTGGCGAGCGATATCAAACAGGCCTTGCGCGATCGAAACGCCTGGGATTTCTACGCGGCATTGCCGGAGCTCTATCGACGCGTCCGCGTGGGCTATATCGAAGAGATGCGCAAGCGTCCGGCTGAGTTCGAGATGCGCCTGAACAACTTCCTGGAAAAGACCGCCGCGGGCAAGCTCTACGGCAACTGGAACGACGGCGGACGCCTGAATGATGATCCAGACCAACCCGGTTGAGCCAAGGTGTTTCAGATTGTCGTTTGGCTGATGGTGAAAGATGAAATCGACCCTGCAGGTCTACTTTCGCAGTCGAACGCTGCAGTCAGGATGCAGCAACACATGCCTTTGAAAAGGAGACTGCATCATGGCCGGAGCCGGGTCCTTGATCTTGTCGGTGCTGGAAGTACTGACCTTCGCTTTTGTTTTTGTGGTTGGCTGCGCCTTCGCCCTGCTGATCATCGTCTACATCATCGACAAGACGCAGAAGCGTCATACGATCCGACGAAACTATCCCGTGATCGGCCGAGCTCGCTACGCCATGGAGCACATGGGCGAGTTCTTTCGCCAATACTTCTTCGCGATGGATCGAGAGGAAATGCCCTTCAATCGCGCCCAGCGCTCCTGGGCCTATCGCGCCGCAAAGAACGTCGACAACACGGTGGCCTTTGGTTCGACCCGTGATCTCAGCCCAGAAGGTACGGTGCTGTTCGTGAACTGCCCCTTCCCCACGCTGGACGAAGACGCCACGCCGCCCGCTCCGATCACCTTTGGCCCTCAGACTCGGACGCCCTACTCCACCCGATCGTTCTTCAATATTTCGGGGATGAGCTATGGCGCCATTTCGAAGCCCGCTGTTCGGGCCCTGTCGCAGGGTGCTGCAGAAGCGGGAATCTGGATGAACACCGGTGAAGGCGGCTTGTCGCCCTATCATCTGGAGGGAGATTGCGACATCGTGTTCCAGATCGGGACCGCCAAGTACGGTGTCCGAGACAAGGACGGCCGCCTCGATGATTCGCGACTGCGCGAGATTGCAGCCCACCCTCAAGTCAAGATGTTTGAACTGAAACTCAGCCAGGGCGCCAAGCCCGGAAAGGGTGGCATCCTGCCGGGTGGCAAGGTCACCGAAGAGATCGCGCAGATTCGGGGCATCGAGCCTGGCGGTGATTCGATCAGCCCGAATCGTCATCCGGACATTAATTCGGTCGACGAATTGCTCGACCGCATTGCTCACATTCGAGAAGTGACCGGCAAGCCCGTGGGCTTCAAATGTGTCGTCGGTGCCTACGGTTGGATCGACCAGCTCTGCGAAGACATCAAGCAGCGGGGTCTGGACGCTGCTCCAGACTTCATCGTTATCGATGGGGCCGATGGCGGGACGGGAGCGGCGCCGATGCCGCTGATGGATGACGTGGGCCTGCGTTTGAAGGATTCGCTGCCCATGGTGATTGATCGACTCAAAGCGCACGGCCTACGCGATCGTATCCGGGTGGGGTGTTCGGGCAAACGCATCAATCCGACGGAAGTCGCCTGGGCCCTGTGCATCGGGGCGGATTTTGTCAATTCAGCACGTGGGTTCATGTTCGCGCTCGGCTGTATTCAGGCCCTGCAGTGCAACAAGAACACCTGCCCAGCGGGAATCACGACCCATGACAAGAAGCTGCAGTACGGTCTGGTCCCAGAAGACAAAGCAACACGGGTGGCGAACTATGCTCGCAATATGACCAAGGAGGTCGGCATCATTGCTCATTCCTGCGGCGTCCCCGAGCCCCGTCGCTTGCGCCGTTTTCATGCGCGCGTCGTGATGGCCGACGGCCAGTCCCGGCCCTTGGACGAGCTCTATCCTGACCCAGCGATCGCCTGATTCCGACCAGGCCCTGTGGGGCCATAGCTCAATCGCCGCCAGAGCCATTCCATCGGGCCCTGCTTGAATCGCAGCAGCCAGAGATTGGCAAAGAGCACGAGGCTGGCCAGGATCACAGCCGCGATACACAGGACCTCGAAGCGGCTGAACTCGCCATAGAGACCCAAGCCCCAGCCCCAGAACAGCGTCGTCGCAATCAGTGTCTCGCTGAGATAAATGGTGAGCGCCATGCGGCCCGTGCGCATGAGCCAGCGCAGGGGGGCAATGTCGCCCAGCGCTCGCAGCAGCAGGATCAGGCCGGCAATCCAGCCCATGGAAATCAGTATCCGGAACGGCTCAAAGGTCAGAATCCACAGCGAATCGAGCGTGTAGGCCTGGTTGGAGAAGCCCGTGTTGGCCCAGGCCCGTGTGAGCGCGTGCGTAGCCAGAGCGGCCAGGATGGCCAACAGCAGCACTACAAGATAGCGCTTTGTCGACCAGCCACCGGTTAGGAACCCGACCCGGAACAACACCACGCCCAGCAACATGGTGCCCGCGATTGCCAGCAGGTAATAGCTGTCGCTGTTCAGGGTCACGGCATACCAGAGGTCTTCGGACAGGATCTGCCAGGTGCCAGCCCAGCTTGTCGCTCCCCGGATGCCTTCTACGCTTTTCTCGGCAGCTTGCCGTTGGCCCTCGACTGAGTCCTCGGCCTGTTCTTCCTGCCAGGCTTCCAACGATGCCAGATCGTCTTTGTCCAGGGTGGCGCCGCCGTCGAGTTCAGCCTGCATCGCAGTCATGCGCTGGTATTCGCCCTGGTCGCTGAGATTGCTAATGAGGTTGATTGCTGTGACCAGGCCCAGCAATACCAGTGCAGTGCTGAGGAGCTTTCGAGTCGAGGCCCTCGCGATCGACCAGATCAACAGAGCGACGATGGAATACTCAAAGAGAATATCGCCAGGCATCTGCAGCAGCATGACGTGGGCGATGGCGATCACCAGCAGCCAGAGATACCGCCGGTGAAGCAGGGCTGCACCATCAAATCCATGGCGATCGGCCCGTGACAGGCTCAAGGCCAGGCCCGCCCCGAAGAGCAGGCAGAAAATACCGCGCATCTTGCCGCTGACGATGGCATCCTGGACATAGAAGGCCAGCAGGTCCAGGCCCTGATCGCCACCGGCAATGGCCGGGTTGCCATAGGACTCGTAAGGCAGGGCAAAGCCGATCACGTTCATGATGAAGATGCCCAATACGGCGAAACCGCGGAGGAGGTCCAGTTCGGGCAAGCGGTCCTGGCGAACGGTGGGGCTCAGGGTGGTCGACATACGGTTGTCCATCGAGAAGAGTCTCTCCAGTCTGGCCGCCTGAGCAGGTTCTGCGGCGTTGGTCTAGCTACTAATGTAATGCCACTAAGGCCAGAAATCGCACAGCAGGTGTGGAGTTGCCTATTGCACGCAAGACCATTTCCGAGCTCCGAAACGGTCTATGAGAGATGAGGAAGGCTATGATTTGAGGCAGACCGACTGAAAGTAGACTTTGAAACCTTCGTACGATGTCAACAAGCCGATGAGGATACAGATACTGTGCCTCAATCCCCTTGGGATCTTGAAGCAAAAGCCTAAAGCTGTTTTTCGATCAGGTTTGGAATCCCAGGGTCCGACACCATAGACATCCATGCAGTGAGTTCCCCATGACAAAAGAACGCGACGCGCACTTTGACATCCTGATCGTTGGCGCCGGCCCGGTAGGCCTTGCCCTGTCCCTGTCTCTGCGCGGACAAGGCTTACGGGTTGGTTTGGTCGAGCGTCAGTCTGAGGTGCAGCTTGAGTCACCGGCCTACGACGGACGCGAGACTGCCTTGTCGATGCGTTCGCTTGACATCCTGAAGGACCTGGGGGCCTGGCGGCACCTCGACGCGTCTGAGATCTCGCCCCTGCGATCTGCTGAAGTGACCGATAGTCATCGTGATGCGGTGCTGCATTTCGACCCGAATGCAGTCGGCGAAGACAAGTTGGGTTGTTTCGTGGCCAACAGCAATCTGCGCCGTGCGCTGTTCAGCGAACATCAGCAACACGGAGAGGCTGAGCTGTTTAATGAGGCCGATATGGTGGATCTGCGTTGCGGTCGCTGGGGCGGCTCAGTCGTGCTGGCAGACCGCCGGATGCTGTCTGCCGATCTGATTGTCGCTGCTGATAATCGATTTTCCCGGGCGCGCCAGCTGGCCGGTATCGGCGCTTTGAAGCACGACTATCGCAAGACCATGGTGATCTCCAAGGTTGAGCTCGAGCAACCCCATGATCAAACCGCCTGGGAGCGCTTTTTGCCGGAAGGTTCTTTCGCCCTGCTGCCCCTGAATGATCAGCAGGCCTCGATCGTCCAGACCCTCGATGCGACCGAGGCGGAGCGTGTCATGGCGCTGAATGTTGAAGACTATCTGGCTGAAGCCAACGGCCGGATACAGCAGCGATTTGGTGCCATGCGATCGCTATCAAAGCGATTTACCTGTCCCCTGATGGGCGTTTATGCCCATCAGTTCACCCGCCCCGGCGTTGCGCTGGCAGGAGATGCGGCGGTTGGCATGCATCCGATGACGGCCCATGGTTTCAACCTCGGGCTCCAGGGTCAGGCCCTGTTGGCCGGAGAGATCGGCAACGCCTTGCAGGCGGGCCGTGATGTGGCCGATCCCGCGGCGCTCTCCACCTATCAGCGAAAGCACCGTCTCCTGTCTGCGGGTATGTTCTTTTCCACCACCATGCTGGCGGAGCTCTACGCTACCGATCAGCTGCCCGCGCGGATGCTGCGCGGTGCCCTGTTTGACGCCGGACGCGCCTTGTCACCTGCGCGCCGATTCATCATGCGCACCCTGACTCAGCCACTGACTGGCTGAGCGAGATCTAATCGATCCAGTTCCACGCGGGCCCATCAAGCGGCCCCTGTCCCTGAATCACGGTCTCGCCCAATTCTTTCTCCAGTTCGATTCCGTTGCACTGCGGAGCCTTATTGAGGGCGGCGATCAAGCGCGAGGCGTGGGTGACGACCCAGATCTGTGAGTGCTCGGCGGCGCGGAGGATCAGCCGGGCCAAGGCGGGCAGCAGGTCCGGGTGCAGGCTGTTCTCGGGTTCATTGAGCACCATCATCGGCGGCGGTCTCGGCGTCAGCAGGGCAGCGACCCAGCACAGGTAGCGCAGCGTGCCGTCGGAGAGTTCGGCGGCGCTCAATGGCCTGAGCAAACCGGGCTGGCGAAACTCGATGACGAAGCGAGCTTCGCCGTGTTCTTCGATGGTCAGGCGCGCGCCGGGGAAGGCGTCGTCGATGACTTCGGCCAGGGCTTCGTGGTCGCCGATCTCCACAATGGTCTGCAGGGCGGCGGCCAGGTCATGGCCGTCGGCGCTGAGCACGGGCGTGCGCGTGCCGATCTGCGGGCTGCGAGCCGGAGCCGTTTCGTCGACGCGGAAGTGATCGTAAAAGCGCCAGGATTGGATGCGCTGGCGCAGGGCGAGCAGTTCGGGTGCGGCGTCCGGGTCGATGGCTTCCGAGAAGATGCTTTCATAGGTCGGAATCCGATTGGGCAGGACCTTCCAGGAGCGGCCCTCGCGGATCTTCACCGACGGGCCTTGCCGGTCCAGCAGCAAGGACGCGGGCCGGGCAATCGGTCCGGCCCAGATGCATTCGCGCTTGATCTCCGGGTCCTTGGTGAACTTCGACTTTGCGCCCAGATTGCTGCCGGACGAACCGGGCAGCCCTAGGGAGATCGAATAGCCGAACTCCTCGTCGGCGAAGCCCATGCGCATCTTTACGGCCTGGGCTCTGGGTCCACCCTGCACTGGGACTTCGCCCCGTTTCATCTCGCGACTCAGCGTTTCCGGACCGGCCCAGAAGGTCGAACTCAGGCCACCCTCGCGCGCCAGCGCGTTGACCACACCGCCCTTGGAGGTCTCGGCCAGCAGGCGCAAGGCGCGATAGAGATTGGATTTGCCGCTGCCGTTCGGCCCCGACACCACATTGAGCCCTTCCAGCGGTGCGACCACGTTCAGCAGGGAGCGATAGTTGGCAACGGCCAGAGCGGTCAGCATGGTCTCGGGAAGCAGCAGGTAGGGTGAGACCAAAGCATACCCGCTTGTTCATTCCAGACCATCCGTTTTCCGTCGCGCGTTCTGGCGCTTTGGTCGATGAGCCAGCGCTCGCGCCCAGATTGCCGTAGAGTGCGATGCTGATCTGCAATTCCCAATTGCACTCAACGAGGATGAAGGGATGAATCTCGAAAAAGCGTCCAGGTATCACCGGCTTCTGATCCTGTCGGTTTTGATCTACATCGTGGCGGTTGTCCTGTTTATGTCGACACCGGAAGTGGTCTATCTCGTTTTGGCCATTTTGTGGCTGGCGAATCTCTACTTCACGCCGCAGCTGGCTCTGGCCCTGAAGAAATCAGCGCTCATCTGGTTCGCGCTGGCCCTGATCGGGCCTTTCATCATCTGGATTCCGCAGCTGTTGCTGCTCAATTCGGCCAACAAGATCTTTCGGGCGGAAGGCCTGAAAATCGGTTTTCTGGGCGGTGCTCGGGCGCCTTGAGGCGGGTCGAGTCACGATTTAATCAAGGAGAATCTTCATGGAAGTATTTGGGATCATTGGTATGACCTTCGGCGGCGCCGCGA
>JBCDLQ010000026.1:0-11982 GCA_039414335.1 Pseudomonadota bacterium
AGAAATTCCAGGTCAGCATCGTCGTGTAGGCGAAGAAGGCGATCGCGACGATGATCACGTAGCCACCGGGGCCGGGTAGGCCTTTGGAGAAAGCCGCGCTGGTCAAATCGGCGCCGTTGGCGCCCGTATCCAGCACGCCGGTCACGAGAATCACCAGGGCGGTCATCGTGCACACGACCAGCGTATCGATGAACACTTCCCAGACGCCCCAGAACCCCTGGCGGAAGGGAATGTTGCGCGCCTGAGCATGAACGATGGAGGCCGAACCCAGCCCGGCTTCATTCGAGAAAATGCCGCGGGCGATGCCATAGCGAATCGCCAGGGCCACGCTGGCACCGGCGAAACCGCCCATGGCCGGTGCAGGGGCAAAGGCATGAGTGACGATCATCGACAGGGCGCCGGGAATCTCACTCGCATTCATGGCGAGGATTGCGATCGCACCGATCAGATAGGCAATAGCCATCAGCGGGACGACCTTCTCGGCGGTGCTCGCGATGCGGCTGATACCGCCCAGAGTCACGATACCGACCAGAACGACCAGCGCAAAGCCAGTCGCCCAGTTGGGAATGCCAAAGCCCGTTTCCAGCGCAGCCGCCATCGTGTTGGACTGCACCATGTTGCCGATGCCGAAGGCCGCGAGACCGGCAAACAGGGCGTAGATCACGGCCAGCCATTTCCACTGAGGACCGAGGCCCTTCTCGATGTAGTAGAAAACACCGCCGGAGACGTGGCCATCCTCATCGACATGGCGATACTTCAGGCCCAGGGTCGCCTCGGCCATTTTCGTGGCCATACCGACCAGAGCCACCATCCACATCCAGAAGATCGCGCCCGGCCCGCCCAGCGCGAGCGCGGTGGCGACGCCAGCGATGTTGCCGACGCCAATGGTCGCAGCCATTGCCGAGGTCACAGCCTGGAACGGCGTGATCGCGCCCTCTTCCACCTTGACGCTCTTGTCGAACAATTGCCCGAAGCTGTGTTTCCAGGCATGGCCGAGATGGCGGAACTGGAAGAATCCCAGGCGAACGGTCAAGTAGATGCCCGTGCCGACGAGCAGGATCATGAACGGAGGTCCCCACACGATTCCATTCACGAAACTGTTGGCCGCGGTGATCATTTCAAGCATGCGTTGTCCCTCGTTATTGCTTTCATCGGTCTGGCGCGACCGCTCGTCGGCGCTCAGCGCCCGGACAGCCTAGCGCATCTGGTTCGCGCTGTCGCCTTGGGGTACCATACGCGGCTTGGGGGAGCAGCCCAAACTGGAAAACAAACACATGACCCCCAGATTCCTCTTTGCGTTCAGCGCGCTTTTCGCCAGCAGCTTTGGCCTGGCTCAGGTTCCCTCTGACGTTACTCTGGAAGATGCCTTCGGTGGCGCCAACTTCAATGGTCCGGTCGCCGTTCGCCATGCCGGAGACGGCAGCGGCCGAAAATTTGTCGTTGAGCTGGATGGAATCATCCGCGTCGTCGATGCCTCGGACAACGTTCTGGCAACGCCCTTTCTCAACGCAACATCCATCACCAATGCTTCCGGCGAACGCGGTCTCTTAGGCCTGGCCTTCCATCCCAACTACGCCATCAACGGCCTGCTCTACGTCAACTACACGGACACAGAGCCGAGCAACGGCATTCCGACGGGTGATACGGTCATCGCCGAATTCCAGGTGTCTGCGGGCAACCCGAATGTGGTGGACTTCAGCAGCCGGCGCCAGATCATTGTGATCCCCCAGGACTTCAGCAACCACAACGGCGGCGATATTCACTTCGGGCCCGATGGGTATCTGTACATCGGCATGGGCGATGGCGGCAGCGGCAATGATCCTTGCCAGCGAGGACAGGGACTGGATTCAACAGCCGCACCACCCGGCGGCATCGGCTGTGAGTCAGGATCGGCCGCATGGCTGCTGGGCAAGATGCTGCGTCTGGACGTCGACAACACCACGCCCGCTGGCAGCAACAATCTCTGTGCTGCCAATGGCGACGGTTCAGCACCCTATGCAATTCCGGCCGATAACCCTTTCGTGGGTCAGAGCGACCGCTGTGGAGAGACTTGGTCCTATGGGCTGCGCAACCCCTTCCGCTTCAGCTTCGACCGCGGCAACGGTGACCTGTGGATCGGTGACGTGGGTCAGAGCACCTGGGAAGAAATCAGCCTCCTGCCGGCGGGCAGCCCGGCCGGTGCGGACTTCGGCTGGAAGATCTGTGAGGGCACCTTCCAGCGAGGCTCGACTGAAACGCCTTGCTCCCTGGCCAACAGCATTCTGCCGGTGATCGAATACGCCAACTTCGGCAACCCCGATGTCGCCGGCCAGGGCTGTTCCGTGGCCGGCGGCTTCCGCTACCGCGGACCGGTCAAATCACTGCAGGGCACCTATATCTACAGCGACTTCTGCCAAGGTGTAATTCTGTTCGCACGCGAACAAGGTCCGGGCAACTGGGTCAGCAAGAACTTTGGCTCGACCTTCTCGAACGTCTACGGCTTCGGTGAAGACGAAGAAGGCAACCTCTACGTCTCGCTCAGCAACGGTGATATCCGCGTCTTCCGCGGCGATACGGAACCGGAAGGCCTGATCTTCCGCGACCGCTTCGAGGACTGATCCAAAGACCGTGATGTCTTGCCCGGTCGCACAGCGGTCGGGCGCACGGTTCAGATTCTTCCCCGCACCAAGGCAAGACAGCCGAAAAACAACAGCAGCGGGAACAGCGGCACGGCACCCGCCACAGGCACATCGAGCAAGCGTGGCTGCACGCTGAAAGCAAAACTCACTGGCGCCAGCACGACTCCATCCTCTACACCTCGTATCACTAACTCGTAGTCACCCATCGGCAAGGGCCCAAAGGACTAGGAGTAGACCAGATCGACAGGCCCAACCGGCGGGCAAGGGAAAAAACGAGTCTCCACTTCGAAGTCTGAATAGATCGTGTTGCCATCGATCAGAATTGATTCAGACTGCAGCTGCCAGGGGCAGGTATAGAAGCCCGTTGCAACGTCAATTTCAACGGCGCGATCGAGTGACGGCAGGTTGGGATGGAATGACAGCAAGCGCGTATCAGGTTCGAAGCCAGCCCTCGCGGTGCTGAGCATGGTGACCAGCACTGATGCAACGACCAGACGAACGGCCTGATTTGGCCCGCTCAGTCTGCTCAAGTGCGTCTTCCTAACATCGCAACACCGATCAAAAGTAGAAACACGGAAAGCAGCAGGAAAGTGCCCCTACCCAAGGGTACCGGTGCAGGCCGGCCGGCAACGCCAAAGGTAAAGCTGATCGGATCCAGGTCAACGCCATCATAGTTTCCCAAGATAACGACTTCATGCTCACCGCCCTGTGTCGGAACAACCGTAGTTTGGAATCCCAAAGAAGGCGGAACGCCGCAAATGATGACTCCTGTTCTGGGGCCAGCTTCGTAGGAAAGGAAAATTTTTCGTCCAACCACATCAACAGAGTTTGAGAAGAGTCCGTCATAGCACCCGTTACCGGAGACCAGAACACTCAGCGTAAGCGGTTGTTCAACGGAAGGTAAAAGAGGCTCAAGCCGATAGACCTGCGGCAAGAATGGCTGCCTGATCCAGAATCCCGCGACCTCAGGCTCAATGTCGTTTTGGTCGTATCGCCCGAACACTCTGACATAATAGAGCCCTGCGTCCAATGGAGCCAGCGGCAAAGAAAATCTCAATGAAAATGGATGATCGCAGTCCCCTGTGTCGTCGGGGATGACGTCATAACGAATCTCGTGGATTCCTTGTTGCAGCGATATGCTGCTTGAGGCCAGCGCATTTCCACATGCTGGAATGCCGGTGATAACGACCAGTTCAATGTCTTCCCCAGCGACCGTCCAAGACGGATTAGTGCGCACATAGACGGGATCCTCAGGTACTTGGGCCTCCGAGAAACCAGAAGCCAACAACAATCCAACTAAGATTACGAATCTGTTCATCTATCGTGCCTCCTTCACCGCCCGATCACCAAGAGTCCGATCAAAAGAATCAGTCCTGGCAGAAGCAATGGTAGCGCACCGCCGATTGGCACCAACGCCGGGCGGCCCTGGACGCCGAAGGTGACGCTGGTCGGCTCCATGGGCAGTCCGAAGAAACGCCCCTCCACGTGTAACTCGTAGGCCCCACCATCTAGTTGGCCCAGAGGGACCTCCTGCAATATCGGCCGGAAAACAGGAATCGGCACTGGTTGACAGTCTGTATTTGTCCCCACATCGAGAACCACTGATACCACCTGCCCCTCAATCTCAACCGATGACGCCACTACTTCGTATTCGCAACGGTCCGCGCTAATCTCGATCATTGCTGTGATCGGCTCTCTCCAATTGGGAAATTCTGGAGTGAGTTCAAGGACTGTGGGAAACGGTAGGGGCACTTCAATAACCTCAACAGCACCCAAGACCGGCGCTGCATCAATGCCGTCGTAGCGTCCACGAAGTTCAATGATGTAGTCGCCCGATGGTAGCGGACCAACAGAAGCACTCAGTGCGATGAGGAACGGTTCTGGGCAACCGAGAACGCCTGCCGAAGCCGTGATCCGAAAGGGAAAATCTGATTGGGGGTATCTGGCAGCACTCCACTCAAGGAAGGCATTGGCAAGGATTGCGCGGAGAGGAAAGCAGGCCACAGCGCCAGAAGCAAAACAAGTCTCCGAATTCTCATGAGGACCCTCCGCGACAATTACTGAAGAGGGAATTCAAGAAACTGACCCTCGATGGATGGCCAGCAACCCGAAGATCAACAGCGCCAACGGCAAAACCAGTGCAAGTACCTTTCCGATCGGCACGGGCGTCGGCCGAGCCTGGACGCCAAAGGTGACGTTGACCGGCGCCATACTCAGGCCTTGGTAACTGCCCAGAATCTGCAGCTCATAGGTGCCGCTTTCGAGCACGCCCAGGGGCGCCTCTACGGAGAACGGTGGCGGCGTAGCTGGACCGACAACCCCGATGTTGGGAATGACATCGAAGAAAAACCTGGACCTGATGACCATTCACCGTTGTGGACTGTGAGCCCACGCCGTAGAAGCAACCGGGAAAGCCTGGGCCGATGATCGCCGTGACGGCTTGGCCTTCAGTGGGAGAAGGAGGCGACAGCGAGCCAAAGGATGGAGTCGGGAGTGTTCTTACCCCAAAGCCGCTGATCAATGGTGTCACGTCATTGCCGTCGAAAGTGCCTTCGACTCGGCAGCAAAGGTGACGAGAAAATCTTGGTCGACGCGCTGGACTTGCTGTGACTGAAGACCAAAACCGCAGTCGGGCAAGCCCGTGTCAATCACCGCCTCGATGAAGTGTCCTTTCGCGGGAAAAGGGGGCGTGACGTTGGACCAGGATGGGGTGACTTCTTCCTGTGCCCAAAGGGAAACGGAAAAGACCAAAAACAGTACAACTGAAATTAAACGCTTCATCGCTTGCCACCCCAAGAACCACACGCCGCAAAAGAGCTTACGACAGGAAGCGTTAAAAGGTCATTCAGTCTGAAAACAGCGCGCGGACCGTATTAAGCGCCGGTTCCGAATCGCCGCATAGTCAAAATCCCGATCAATAACAACGATGCGGGCAGAAGCAGTGGTAGCGCAGTACCGATGGGCACCGGCGATGGCCGGCCGATGACACCAAAAGCAAAGCTGGCCGCCGGCAGCGCAAGGCCCTGGTAGCGCCCATTCAGCTGGACTTCATAGTCCCCTGGCACCCTGACCATGAATTCGGCATCGAAAGCCAGAGACGGCGGAACGCCACAGCCGTCAGATACATCCGGTATAACGTCGAACTCGATCAGTACCTGAGTACCGGTGACCGCAACAGCTTGGGATTGTATTGAATAATTACACCCCTCGTATCCCGTGAGTACTTCCGTGCTAACGATTTGACCCACAGTCGGGTTCTCAGGACTGATGCGGTCGACAGCTGGTGTCGGCAGGCCAAACACCAAAAAACTGAATTCCCTTGGCGGCACTGCTGCACCGTCATAGGTCCCCTGGACCAGAAGATCATATTGACCAAGCAAGAGTTGGCCGAGCGGTACTGACAAGATGAGCGGTTCTCCGATCTCGCAAGCGGTCTCAGTTGTTGAAATCACTTCAAAATCGATGAAAACGTCATTACCTTGAACAACTCCAGTCTGCGGCACCAACTCGTTGCCACAAGCCGGCACGCCCGTATCGAAGCCGGCCTCTATGAAGTGTCCTTCTGCAGGAAAAAACGGCGTGACCCCCAAGAACTCTGGCTCGACAGCTTCTTGAGCCAACAGGCAAATGGGAATCAATAGAAGGAAAGCCGATAAAAACCGCTTCATTGCTTGCCACCCTAAAAACCATGCGCCGCAATAAAGCTTACGACAGGATACGTTAAAAGGTTATTCAGTCTGAAAACAGCGCTCGGACCGAATCAGCAGCCGCCATCCCATCGGCGTAGCCCAGCTCCATCAACTCCCGACAGAACTCGGCTTCGAACAGGACGAAGCTGGCCATGCGGCCGCTGCCCCAAGCGCCGATGCCGCGAAGGAGGGTCTTGACGCTGGCCGGGATGCGGTGAAGGTGGCGTTCGGCGACGGCGCGCAGGTCCTGGGAGGGTTTGATAACGAGTGACTCGACGCGCTTGAGGTCTTCCGGCACGGGGCAGTCATCGGGCCAGTGATCCAGCAAATTGTTGATACGCTGCAGTCGATCCAGGTCCGCGCTCAGATGATCCATGAAGATGATATCGAGCAGGTAGCCACCGATCTCTCCCAGACCCGGGTAGGCCTGGGGCGCGGTGGGCTCCGGGTCCTGAACCTCATCGCGAGTGCCTATGATCAGCAAACGATCAGCGCCCAGCTGCACGGCGGGCCCCAGCGGTGAGGTGTGGCGCATGCCGCCATCGCCGTAGAACTCATGGCCGATCCGGCGAGCGGGGAAGAACAGGGGCAGCGCCGTGCTGGCCAGCAGGTGGTTGTGGTCGATCTTGGTCATGCGACCGATGCGGCGGGGTGCTGCCCAGTCCGTGATTTCCGGCGCCCCTTGCGTAAAGGTCACGGCCCGGTTTGTCGAGTAGCCCGAGGCGGTGATGGTCAGCGCGTGCAAGGCACCAGCCTCGATGCAGCGGGCAATGGCTTCGGGCCGAAGCTCTCGCGCCAGCAGCTCGGCGAGCGGTTCATTGTCAAAAAGGGCTTTCGGGCTGTTCACGCCCAGGCCGCCAAAGCTCATGGAGGCCAGCCAGTGCAGCCCCGTCGACAGGTTGTGCCACCAGCCGACGCGGTAAACCTGCTCACACCTCAGGTGGCCCCAGAAGTGGGCGAGTCGGTGGGCACCTTTCTTGAAATTGTCAGCATAGCTGGCAATCACGCCGGCGTTGATGGCGCCGGCCGAGATGCCGGAAACGATGGGAAACGGCGTGTCGTGGTCGGCGAGGATTTCACCCAGGGCTCGCATGACGCCAACTTGATAGGCCCCACGCGCGCCACCGCCGGGTAGAACGAGAGCAGGCAGCGCTTTGGAGGCCGACGCACTCATGGCTATTCGCCGGTCAGCACCATGGCTTCATAGCCGTTTTCGAGCAGGCGACGGCGCGCACCGTCGGCTTCGCGAGCGCCATTGTAGGGTCCGACGCGTACGCGATGCCAGGTCGAGTCGTTGACGGTCACGCTCTGAATGGCCGCATCCAGGCCCAGCAGCGTGAGCTGGGCGCGCAAGCTCTCCGCATCATCGCTGGAGCGGAAGGACCCGACCTGCAGCATGTAAGGCCCGTTGGAGGCCGTGTCTTCTCGCTCGCGGGCGCGCTGCTCGATCTCGCGCTGGGGGACGACCACTTCAATTTCCGGCAGTACGGTGAAGAAGTCGTACTGGCGCGAACGGCCGGTCTCGCTGCTTTGGGCAATCGGCGGCTCGTCATGGCCTTCGGGCATGCCCGGAGGCGTGTCATCGCCGCTGGGCAGGTAACCACCCATCCAGGCAACCGTTGCCAAACCCAAGCCACAGATCAGTCCAGCACCGAAGCTTAAAAAGCCGTGACCGCCCGAGTCCTTCTTGCTGCTACGTCGTGCCTGTCGGCGTGCCATTACATCTGCTCCGGTGCGCTGACGCCGATCAGGCCCAGACCATTACGCAGCACCTGACCAGTTGCGGCGACAAGATTCAGGCGGGCGTTTCGCAGGTCGTCGTCATCGGTCAGGAAGACCGAGTTGTTGTACCAGGCGTGAAATTCGGACGCGACATTATGGAGATAATGCGCCAGCACGTGCGGGCAGTAGCGGCGGGCAGCCCCTTCGATCGTCTCGGGATAGCGGCCCAGCGTTCGCATCAGCGCCTGCTCATGCTCGCTCATCAGCTGGCTGATGGCGGCTTCGCCAATGGCCTGATTGTGGCGCTGACCGCGCTCGTCGAGCTGGCGAAACACGCTGCAGATACGCGCATGGGCGTACTGGATGTAGTAGACCGGGTTGTCGTTGGCCTTGGATTTGGCCAGGTCCAAGTCGAAGTCCAGGTGCTGCTCGTGCGAGCGCATCACGTAGAAATAGCGGGCCGCATCGCTGCCGACTTCCTCGCGCAATTCGCGCAAGGTCACGAAGCTGCCGGAGCGGGTCGACATCTGCACCTTCTTGCCGCCGCGGAACAGCACGGCAAATTGGACCAGCTGGAACCCCAGGCGGTCCGGGTCTTCGCCGAGGCCCTTGGCCGCCGCCTTGAGGCGCGGCACGTAGCCGTGATGGTCGGCACCGAAGATGTACAAGGCCTTGCCCGGGCAACGCTCGAGCTTGTCAAGAAGATAGGCCAGGTCAGAGGCGAAGTAGGTGGTCCGGCCATTCTCGCGCACGACGACACGGTCCTTGTCGTCGCCCAGTTCGGAAGCCTTGAACCACTTCGCGCCGTCCTGGTCATAGAGCCAGCCGGCCGAATCCAGCCGCTCGATGGCGCGCTCCAGCGCTCCGGAAGTCTCAAGCGAGCGCTCGGAATACCAGCGCTCGAAACGCACGCCGAACTCATCCAGATCGTCGCGGATATCGTCGACCATGGTTTCCAGGGCGGCGTTGAAGCAGGCCTCGTAGCCCGCCTCACCCAGCAGATCGCGGGCGCGCTGGATCAGTGCATCGATGTACTTCTCTGCATCGCCGTCTTCGCCGTCACTGGGCAGCCCGTCGGTGACCAGATGGCCCGTATGGCGCATGGCATCGCCGTGGCGGCTGCGGACTTCGCGGGCGATGTCATAGATGTAGTCGCCGCGATAGCCGTTGCTGGGAAAGTCGACGCGCTCGCCGGCCAGTTCCAGATAACGCAACCAGACCGAGACGGCCAGGATGTCCATCTGGCGACCGTGATCGTTGACGTAGTACTCGCGCTTGACCGTATGGCCTGCGGCGCGAAGGATGGACGACAGGCTGGCGCCATAGGCCGCACCCCGTCCGTGGCCAACGTGAAGCGGACCGGTCGGATTGGCGCTGACGTACTCAGCCAGAATTTCCTCGCGACAACCCGGCTCTTGTTCACCAAAGCGTTCGCCCTGGGAGAGAATTTCGCGCAGGATGACTTTCAGGTAATGACCGCTGACGAAGAAGTTCAGGAATCCCGGACCGGCGATCTCGACCTTGGCCACGCGCTTGGACTGGGGCAGCTTCGCCTGGATCAGTTCGGCGATCTCCCGAGGCTTGCGACCCAGTGGCTTGGCCAGAATCAGTGCGATGTTGCAGGCATAGTCGCCGTGGGCAGGATCGCGGGTCTGCTCGACCTGGACATTGATCGCCGGATCGATGTCCAGCTCTCCGTCCCGTTTCAGATAACCGAGCGCCTGGGCGACCAGTTCGATGATGTGCGCGCGCATGTGGTGCCAATCCGTGAAGCAAAGCGCTATTGTACCGGGGCTGGCGGCGAGATAGCGTTTCCAGCTTGTCCACAGCACCTGTGGATAACACTGTGGACGCCTTGCGAATCAGCGAAACGCGAGCCCGTCGACGCTGATGGCTCAGCGGATTGGTCAAAAAGTCACCACTCGGCGTATTTCAATTAAATCAATTATTTATACATTGTTTTCAATGAAGCATTAATGACACATAAGCTAAACCCCTGTTTCATCGTATTGCGCTGCACATGTGTATAAGACGAATCGAAAATAGAGACGAATAACATCATGAGAACGTTTGATCAGAAGCAGCCAGAAACCGGTTCTGGGGTCTGGATCGACCCCGATGCCACCGTGATTGGCGAGGTTCGGCTAGGCGATGACGTGTCGATCTGGCCTGGCACGGTACTGCGCGGGGACGTCAACTTTATCGAGGTCGGCGCCCGCACCAACATCCAGGACGGGACGATCTGTCACATCACACACGACGGCCCTTACTCACCCGGCGGACTGCCGCTGATTCTGGGGGAAGACATCACCGTCGGCCACGGAGCGATTCTGCATGCCTGCACGATCGGCGACCGCTGCCTGATCGGCATGGGCGCGCTGGTGCTCGACGGGGCGGTGATCGGAGCCGACGTGATGCTGGCCGCCGGCAGCCTGGTCAGCCCGGGCAAGCGGCTGGAGTCCGGCTGGCTGTATCGAGGTCGTCCGGCAGAGCAGGCCCGCCGCCTCAGCGACAAGGAGCTGGAGATGCTGCGCTACTCCGCCGCTCACTACGTGCGACTGAAGAATCGCTATCTCACTGAAGAGAGCGAATAAGAGTCTTTCTTACAAAAGAAAACGCCCGACTGGTTGAAGCCAGCCGGGCGTTTTGCTTTGCCGCTTGATGATAATCAACGATTGGGCGATATCTCCTCGAAGCGATCATCGAATATCTCGTTAGACACGGACAGCACTTCCAGATTGACCTCGATTACGGTCAAGGGGTTGTTGCTGTCATCGCTCGTAAAGACACACGCGTAGCCTTGGTAGGTACCCGTAGTGGCCACGTTCGAGTTGAATTCCATCGACACGATATCCGTACCGCCAATTCCTGCGGTGCCACTCGAAGGCACTGCGGCCAGCCAATCACCGACGGACGTGCCTCTGGACAGGCAGCCTTGTGGCGATTGTGCCAGGGAAATGGACCATCCAAGGGTCGCGCCACCATCGGCATTACCGATATCCAGACTCAGACTATTCGTCTCGTTCGGCCCCAGCGTCATGTTCATCACGCTGTCATCAACGACCGCACAAGGCTCCGCCAGAATCATTTCCATATCATTGGTGATCGTCTGGCCTGGGCTCAGGGCGACACCCGTCACACTGACCGGCAGATGGTTGACGTGATCGACGCCGATGTTGACAGGACCTTCTGACACGGCCACGCCGATCGAATAGTCACCGGCCGCATCGGTCGTCGTCGTCAAAGTGTTGTTCTGACCCGTGATGGTCACTTCCACGCCCGCAAAGGAGTCTGGATTGCCCTGGCAGTAACCGAGCGAGCGAACGTTGCCGTTCAGCGTTGCCGGGTCCGGTGTTCCTGTCACTTCCAAACTAACCGGAACGGCCACAATCGAGGCATTCGTCGCATTGGAATTGACACAGATCTGAGCACTGTAGTCGCCCTCGGAAAGCCCCGTAGCATCGACTTGCACCTGAATCGTGCTGTCGCCGCCGGGCGCTATCGTGCCCGATGTGGTGTCGGTGCTCAACCAAGAAATGTCCTGAACACTTTCGCAAGGCTGCTTGAGGAGCGTGACTTCTACGCCAGCCCATGTCATGTCCGTCCCATCGTCCCAGTTGTGCTCGAAACTGAAACCCCAAGTTCCAGCGTCTTCGGTTCCCGGCGCGAATGCATCATCGTGCAGGCTGGAATAACTGCCTGCATTGGTCGAACCACCACCCTGGAAGTCCCACTCATTGACGATCCCGGCCCCAAGTCCGCCAACGCTGTAGGTCGGGCCAGCTGGCGACGTAATCACCATACGCATATCAGAAGCCCAGTCATTGGTTCCGATCGTCGTGACTTCGCCATCGAAGCGGAAGCCCACTACGCTGCCAGGGTTAGTCGCGCCTCCCGGAACACTTGTTGTCACTGGTGCGTCATTCGGATTGACTGTGAAACCGCCGATGCTC
>JBCDLQ010000027.1:0-11916 GCA_039414335.1 Pseudomonadota bacterium
CCCGGCCGTCGAATATCGAGAAGTTCACCGACGGGCGCTTCCGTCCGACCCAGCTGGCCGCCGACGCACCGCCGCTGGAATGGACCGATCCGCCGCGACCGCAATCGCTTGCACCGAGCGTCTCCTCTTCGCAACTGGGGGGCACGCCCGCGCTGCTGCTAGTCCATCCGGAGGATTTGCATCCCGAATCCCTGGTGCCCCAGGCGATGAATCTGAAAGCGGCCTTTGCCTTCAGTTGCGTGGAAGGCACCGTCGACTGGCCCTTTGGCGACAAGGCCCGTGCCTTTGTCGACGAGGGCATTGCTGACGCGGCCGAACGATTGAAGAACCACTATCAACTGACCGTGGACATGGTCAACCTGCTGGACCCCGTAGCCCTGATCGAGGCCTGTCGATCCGCAGCCGTCGAGACCGTCGTGACGCCCTATGCACCGGTTGGCCCCGTTGCCGATTCACTCGAAGCCCTTGAGCGAGAACTACGCGCCGAGGGCTTTTCCCTGTACCGCCTGCGGCGCGACTGGGATGAGTTCGCCTGGCCCTTTGCTACAAAGGGCTTCTTCCCCTTCAAGAAGAAGATTCCGGCGCTTCTGGAATATGTGGGGCTGCAATGAGTAAGCCAGTGACGGTGTATTACGACGGCGGTTGTCCGCTTTGCTTGCGTGAGATTCGCCTGATGCGACGGCTGGATCGCGGCGAGCGCATCGATTTTGTGGACGTGGACAATCCGGACACCGTCTGTCCGCTGGATCGCGAAACCCTGCTCGCCCGTTTTCACGCCCGGGAAGGCGACACGATGTACTCAGGCGCTGCGGCCTTCGCCGCCATGTGGCGTCAGATTCCCTGGCTGCGCCCGCTGGGTTTGCTCGCGCGCAACCGCATCATTCTCAGCGTGCTCGAGTGGACCTACCTGCGGTTCTTGGTGATTCGACCCAGGCTCCAGCGCCTGGTGTCCTGACCAAATCTCACTGCAGGCGTCGGAAGATCTCCTGGCTGGCCTGATCCGGTGCCAGCCGGCTGCCAATGACAATGGCGAGCAGCGAGAAGATCACCGCCGGCAGGATTTCATAGACCTCGAACAGGCCGCCTTCGAGGCGGCCCCAGATGATGACCGTCAGGCCGCCGACGAGCATGCCGGCGATGGCGCCGATGCGGCTCATCTTGCCCCACAGCAGGGACATCACCACGACCGGCCCGAAAGCGGCACCCAGTCCGGCCCAGGCATAGGAGACCAGCCCCAGCACGGTTCGGTCAGGATCGGCGGCCAGCCAAAGGGCAACCAGGGCAATGGCGATGACCGACAGACGCCCGACCCAAACCAGCTCTTCCTGCGAAGCATCGGGCCGGAACAGGCCCTTGTAGAAGTCTTCCGCGACGGCCGATGAGGCGACGAGCAGCTGCGAGTCGGCGGTCGACATGACTGCCGCCAGGATGGCGGCCAGGCACAAACCGGCTACGACGGGGTGGAACAGGACTTCGACCAGGCGGATGAACACGGTCTCGGAGGTCGGACCTTCCAGCGTTTCCGGCAGGCCGCCGATGCCCGCCATGCCGACGAGCACAGCGCAGATCAGACAAACCGTCACCCAGCTCACGGCAATGCGACGGGCCGTCTTCAGCTCGCTGGCGTCCCGGATGCCCATGAAGCGAGCCAGGATATGGGGTTGTCCGAAGTAGCCCAGACCCCAGGCCATCAGCGACAGCACGGCGAGGATTTCAAGCGGCTGGCCTTCCGTGTTGGTGAAGGGATTGAGCAGCTCCGGATTGAGATCGCGGGCGGCGTCGAAGATGCCGGCATCGCCCGTGCCGAAAACCACCAGCGGCACGGCGACCAGGGCGATCAGCATCAACAGTGCCTGCAGTGCGTCCGTCCAGCTCACGGCGAGATAGCCGCCCATGAAGGTGTAGATAATGATGGCGACCGCGCCTGTGGTCACGGCCCAAAAATAGGGCAGTTCGAAGACCGTCTCGAAGAGCCGTCCGCCGGCCACCAGTCCGGCAGCGACGTAAAGCGAGAAGAAGATGAAGATGAACAGGCCCGGCAGAAGGCGCAGTATGCGGCTGTGGTCGTCGAAGCGGCGCTGGAAGTAGACCGGCAGGGTCAGCGCATCGTCCAGGCGTTCCGTTGCAATTCGTAAGCGTGCTGCGACGATCCGCCAGTTCGCCCAGGTCCCGATCAGCAGGCCGACGCCGATCCAGCCCGCCTCCAGCCCCGATAGATAGGCCGCACCCGGAAGCCCCAGCAGCAGCCAGCCGCTCATGTCCGAAGCGCCGGCCGACAGGGCCGTCACGCCGCTGCCCAGACGTCGTCCGCCGAGGATGTAGTCGGACAGGTCAGAAGTGCGCTGCCAGGCCAGAATGCCCAGACCCAGCAGTACGACAAAGTACAAGGCGAAGGTGATGTAGATGGTGCTCAAGACCGTTGACCCGCGTTCACGAATGCCGGCAAGGGTAGCATCGGCTTGTCGGGTGCGCTGGTTTGCGGGAAGGGAGCGCGAGCCGCATACTCGCTCGTCAGCCTGGAGTGCTGGATTGGATCAATGATCAGGGACATATCATGCAAGGCCTGAATTACCGTATCTGGATCAACGGAGAACTGAAGCCCGAGGGTGAGGCGTCGGTCTCGGTTTTTGATTCCGGCTTCGTCCTCGGGGACGGGGTCTGGGAAGGGGTGCGCGTGGTCGATGGCCGCCCGGCTTTTCTCGACGTCCATCTGGATCGACTGCGGGAAGGTGCGCAGGCGCTGATGATGGCCGAGGTGCCGGACGACGCCACGCTGCGGCAGGCGGTTCGCGAAACCATCGATGGGAATGACCTGGTCGACGATGCCCACCTGCGCATCATGCTGACGCGCGGTGTGCGGCGCGAGCCCTATCAGAATCCGCGCCTGGCCGGCTCTGGCCCGACGCTGGTGGTGATTCCGGGACACCATCCCGTCACTGAAGAACAACTGACCTCACCGCAGACCCTGTTCACCGTGCACGTGCGGCGTGGCGCTCCGGACGTGCAGGACCCGCGCATCAACAGCCACAGCAAGCTCAACTGCATCCTGGGCTGCATCCAGGCGAACGTCGCCGGCGCCGATGAAGCCCTGATGCTCGATCCCGACGGCTTTGTGGCGACCTGTAACTCCACCCACTTCTTCATCGTTCGCCAGGGTGAGGTACTGACCTCGGATGGACGCTACTGCCTGGGCGGCATCACCCGTGGCCACGTCCTGCACCTGTGCCGCGAGCTCGGCATTCCGGCGCGCGAGACCACCTTCAGCCTGACCGACGTTTACTCGGCCGATGAGTCCTTCACCACCGGCACCTTGTCCGGCCTGCGGCCGGTGAGTGTGATCGACGGTCGCACGATCGGCAGCGGTCAGCGAGGTCCGATCACGGAACGCCTTCAGCGGGCTTACGAACAACTGCTTTGCACGCCCGATGACGACTGACGCATCAAACCCACTGCGGATTGCCATGTGGTCCGGCCCGCGAAATATCTCGACGGCGATGATGCGAGCCTTCGAGAATCGCGCCGACTGCGTGGTTGAAGATGAACCGCTCTACGGCGCCTGGCTGAAGATCACCGGTGAGGCCCATCCGATGGCTGACGAGGTGATCGCGGCCATGGACTGTGACTGGCGCTCTGTGGCGGAGACCCTGACCGGGCCGGTGCCAGGTGGCGCGGCGATCTGGTACCAGAAACACATGACTCATCATCTGCTCGAAGAGATGATCGAGGCGGACTGGTTGCAAGGGCTGACGCACGTTTTCCTGATTCGTGATCCTCGCGCCGTGGTCGCGTCCTACCTGGTCAAGCGCGGTACCGTGTCTCCGGAAGACATCGGCATCCCCCAGCAGGCGCGCTTGTTCGACCTGATCACCGAACTGACCGGCCAGGCGCCGCCGGTGATCGACAGTGGTGCCTTCCTGTCAGACCCCGAGGGGCATCTGCGGGTCCTGTGCAGGGCGCTGGGCATGCCCTTTGATCCGGCCATGCTGAATTGGCCGGCCGGTCCCCGCGACAGCGACGGCGAGTGGGCGCCGCACTGGTACGGCACGGTCTGGCAATCGACGGGATTCGGGCCAGCCCCTCAGCAGACGCCTGAGCTTGATGACGAAGCCCAGGCCGTGGCCGAGGACTGCCAGGCCAGCTACCAGCGATTGTTCGATCGGCGACTCCGATCTGATTGAACCTTCGGCGCGCTTCACGTTCCGATCCATGACCATTGCCTCATGTCCCGTAGAGCACGATGGCGTATTGTCGAGCCCGATATCGCTTTTAGTTGTACCCCGGGCCGAGCGGCCCGTTGTCTGATTCCTCTGGAGACTTCATTCCATGCGTACCCCGATTCTGGCCCTGGCGGCTCTGGCCGTTTCCGGCCTGACCCTGGCCGACTCAACGCGGCTGTTGCGACAGCCCGATTTGTCCGACGACCATCTGGTCTTTACCTACGCCGGTGATCTGTATCTGGCGAATGCCGACGGCAGCGACCCGCGTCGCCTGACTTCGCATCCGGCCGATGAGAACAACCCCTTCTTCTCGCCCGATGGCCAGTACATTGCGTTCAGCGCCAACTACGAAGGCAACACGGACGTGTTCGTGGTGTCGATCGAAGGCGGCAACCCCCAGCGCCTGACCTGGCACCCGGGTGCCGATACGGTCGTCGGCTGGAGCGCCGACGGTGAGTCGGTCGCCTTTGCCAGCCGCCGCGAAACCGACCACGGTCGCTCGGCCCCGCGGTTCCACGTACCCGCAGACGGTGGTGCGCCCGTTCGCCAGATGGACGCGCGTTTCTTCCGCGGTCAGTGGGATGCGGACGGTGAGCGGATGGCCTATATCGATCATGGCCCGGCCTACAACGGACTTTATGGCGGCAGTGCCGGCTGGAAGGGCTACCGCGGTGGCACCTCTCCGTCGGTCAAGATCATCGACCCGCGTCGCGAGACCCTGATCGATATTCCGGGTGAGCGCGTCAACGACATCAATCCCTTCTGGATGGGCGAGCAGGTCTATTTCATCTCCGATCGTGACGACAACAAGCTCCTCGATCTCTACAGTTTCATTCCAGCAAATGGCACGATTTCCAAAGTAACCGACCAGGACACCTGGGATATCCGCGCGGCCAATGGCCATGGTGGGGAAGTCGTCTTTGAAGCCGGTGGCGAAATCCATCACATCGACGCCAATGGAGAGCAGACCACGCTGGCCATCAGCCTGCGACCGGACCTGCCGCAGACTCGCGAGCGTTGGGTCTCGGTTGCCAGCAACATCCAGGGCGCACGCCTGTCACCCAACGGCAAGCGGGCCCTGATCACCGCCCGCGGTGACGTGTTTACCGTGCCCGTCGAGAACGGCTCGACGCGCAACCTGTCCCTGAGCGACGGCGTGCGCGAGTACCCGGCCATGTGGTCGCCGAAGGGTGATCAGGTCGCCTGGATCGAAGAGTCGCTGGACGGCCAGACCCTGGTCGTCGAAGACCAGATGGGTGAGAGCGTCGAGCGCTTTGATCTCGGTGAAGCCTTCAATCAGATCCTCGCCTGGGATGCGGACAACGAACGCATCATCTACAGCGATCACAAGCTAGGCCTGCGCTCGATCGATCTGAGTAATGGTCGTTCGATGCTGATCGATACGAACAATCGTGAGTCCCAGTTCAGCGTCAGCCTGGCGCCGGGCGGCCGTTATCTGGCCTATACGCGCGTCGAGGCCAACTGGTTCCACGACCTCTACATCCATGACTTCGAGACCGGAGAGTCCACCCGCATCAGCGACGGCCTGGCCGACTCGGCTTCACCGGCCTTCAGCCCGGACGGACAGTATCTGTTCTTCGCCGCTTCGACGAACGTGGGTCCCGCCCAGTTTGGTCTGGACATGACCAGTCAGGAACGCCCCTACCGCGCTGGCCTGTATGCGCTGGTCCTGAGCGAGGACGGCGATTCACCGCTGGTTCCGCGCAGCGACGATGAAGAAGTCAGCAGCGACGAAGAAGCGAGCGAGGACGATGAAGAGGGCAAGGAGGAGGAAGAATCTCCGGCCACGGAGATCGACTTCGACGGCCTCTTCGAACGCAAGGTCGCCCTGCCCGGACCCATCGGCAACTTTGGCAACCTGGAAGTGACCGCCGACGGCAGCCTGTTCTACATCGAGGGCACGCAGCCGGGTGCCAGTGTCGAGCCGCCCGGCAGCAGCTGGGGTGCGGATAACCGACTCTTCCGCTTTGACATGGAAAAGCGCGAAGCCACTGCCGTCTTGACCGGCCTGCGCGGTTACGACGTTGCTTCCAGCGGCAAGCATTTGCTCATCCAGCTGGCCAACGGCTCCCTGGCGGTGGCTGAAGCCGGTGAATCTCTGGACACGGAAAACCTCGATTTGTCAGGTCTTCGCATGCGCATCGACCCGCGCACCGAGTGGGCCCAGATCTTCGACGAAGGCTGGCGCATGCAGCGCGACTTCTTTTACGCCAGCAATCTCCATGGACTGGATTGGGATGAGGTCTACGAGCAGTACGAGCCCCTGGTCGAGCACGTCGGTCGCCGGGAAGACCTGAACGCCCTCATGGTCGAAATGATTGCTGAGCTGCACGCTGGCCATAACCGCGTGGGCGGTGGCGATGTGCACCGCGAAAACGGCCCGGGAGTGGGCCAGCTGGGCGCGAACTTCGTCATCGAGGACGATCGCTGGCAGGTGGCGCGCGTCTACAGCGGCGAGTCCTGGAACCCGTTCACCAACGGTCCCCTGGTCCAGCCGGGCAATGAAGTCGCCGAAGGTGAGTACATCCTGGCCATCAACGGGCAGGATCTGACCGCCGACGACAACCTCTTCGAGCAGCTGCACAACACGGTGGGCGAGCAGGTTCGACTGACGGTCGGCCCGCGCGCCAATGAACGAGACGCGCGTGATGTCGTCGTCGAGCCCGTCGGCAACGAAGGCGCGCTGCGCCTGTGGGGCTGGATCGAAGACAACCGTCGTGCCGTCGATGAGGCAACGGATGGCCAGATCGGCTATATCTACCTGCCGAACACGGCTGGCGCTGGCTACACCTTCTTCAACCGCATGTTCCACGCGCAGCTGGACAAGAAGGGCCTGATTGTCGACGAGCGCTCCAACGGCGGTGGCCAGGCGGCCAACTACATCGTAGAAGTGCTGGCCCGCCGCCACTTGTCGAACTGGGTCTATCGCGGCGGCATGATGTCGGCCACGCCCACGGCCGCACTCCACGGTCCGAAGGTCATGATGATTGACCAGGACGCCGGTTCCGGCGGTGACTATCTGCCCTACGCTTTCCGCGAGCTGGGCATCGGCCCGCTGCTGGGTACCCGGACCTGGGGTGGTCTGATCGGCATCTTCCGCAATCCGATTCTGGTTGATGGCGGTGTCATGACCGTGCCGCACTTCCGCTTCGTGGACGTGGACAACAACTGGACCATCGAGAACGAAGGCGTGGCGCCGGATATTGAAGTCCGTCTGGATCCGCTTCTGACCAACGACGGCCGCGACAGCCAGCTGGAAGCCGCGATTGCCGAAGTGCTAGAGCTGCTGGAGGACTACAGCGACGACATCGCTCGCGAGCCGCCGCCGTTGCCGACCGAATTGGGTCGTTGATCACCTGCTCGCTGTCGGCGGTTCCTGGACCGCCGGCAGCGGGTATTTCACTGATCCAGCAATCCTTGATCAGTCGATGATTGACTCGATGGCTTCGATCAATGCCCGGCGCTTTTCCGCTGATTGCGCGTCGGGATGAGGGTCGGCAAACCGTTTCCTGTCATTGTCAAAATAGCGCCCTGAATCCTGGGCATAGCGAGCATCCAGCGAGAGACTGGTCAGAACCTCAGCGCCAATGGACAAGTCCTGTCCCTGGGTGCCATAGGCGTCCCGCACCATCTTGCTGCCCAGAAATGAAGCGGGGTTCACGGCAATGATCACGGGACCGTCTGGCCCCAATCTCTGGCTCATTTCCATCGACCACATCGTGATCGCAAGCTTGCTTTGAGCGTAGGCCGCATCGTCGCTCAGTGAGCCCTTGGCCAGAAGGTTGTTGATATCAACAGGCGCCTGAGCCGCGGAAGACAGGTTGATGACGCGACTCTCCCCGGTCATGACCACCAGCAGTTCTCGCATCAGGAGATAGGGCGCTACCGTATTGACGATAAAGCGAATGTCGAATCCCTCAATCGTTCTGCTATTGCCTGTCTTGAAGACGCCGGCATTGTTGATCAATACATCAATGTGGCGATGGCTCGATTTGATTTGATCGGCCAAGACCCTGACCGCTTCGAGATCAGACAAATCGGCGATGAATGTCTCGATCGTCGCTTCATCCGATCGCCTTTGAAGGGCCTGGTGGACCTTGGCCAGTTTCGCCTCGTTACGACCATGCAGTAGCAGGTGATGGCCCTCGTCGGCAAGCCGTGCGGCGGTTTCGAAGCCGATGCCATCGGTGGCGCCGGTCAGCAGAGTCTTTTTTCCCATGGTGATCTCCTCAGTCGGGAATTGAACCTTAATTCTTCTCAGACGCCGTATAAACCGTCTATATTTGAATTCATATTCTTCGTATGGAAGATAATTAATGGATACAAATGGACTGAGGTTGTTCGTTCTGGCGGCCGAGCTACTGAACATCAGCGGTGCAGGTCGGCAGCTGGGTTTGGCGCCCGCAGTGGCGAGCGCGCGTTTATCCAAGCTTGAAAAGCAAATCGGGGCTGATCTTCTACATCGGTCGACCCGCAAGGTGTCCCTGTCACTGGAAGGGGCTGAGTTTCTACCCTATGCGCGCGAGATCATCGCTCAGGAAGACGCCGCGCTGGCCGCCCTCGGACACGGTCGATCGGAGATTCGCGGGACCGTCAGATTTGCCGCTTCCAGCACCTTCGCCCAGCTGTATATCGCACCGCTGTTACATGAGTTCCTTGAGCGATTCCCGAAGGTATCAGTCGATCTCAGGCTGTCGGACACGCAGATGAATCTGATCGAAGGGGGCTTCGACCTCGCCCTCAGGAACTACACGGCGGAAGATAGCAGCTTGATCGGTCGAAAGCTGGCAGGCGATACGCGCATTCTGTGCGCTTCGCCGTCTTATCTCGACGCCAATGGGACACCGCAGTCGCCGGAAGACCTGACCCAGCATCAGTTGATGGCCTTCAAGGATGACACGCTTAGAGCGCTGACCCGCTTGGGTCAGGCAACGTCCTTCACTTTCCCTCCCGCTGGGGTCAAGCCTCGCGTGCTCTGCGACGATGGGGCGAGCATGCGCATCGCCGCCACGGCGGGTGTGGGCATTTGCATGGGTTCGATTTGGAGTCTGAGAGAAGCGCTGGACGACGGGCGTTTGCTTCGCGTGCTGCCCGACTATGAGGTAGATCCCGATTCCGCGATCTGGCTGGTCTATCCAAGATCCAACGTCCTGACCGCCAAGACGCGCGTGCTGATTGATTTCCTGTTGGAGAAAATCGTGATTTCACCGCACTGATCGCGTCGGAAAGCTCTAATCACGATTTCAGCACTGTATCCAAAATCCGAAAACTGAATCCAGCTTTCATCCGTATACAGCGGTTTTGATCGGCTCTATCGTCCTCGCAATTGCAAATTGCGAGGTCTGATCCATGAAAGCGATGATTCTGAACCGCTACGGCGATGACGCCGATTTTGAACTCGGTGACATTGAGAAGCCGACCGTGAGCGCCGGCCAGGTACTGGTCAAAGTGGCCGCCTCCAGCGTCAACACCGTCGACACGATGATCCGCCAGATGGGTCAGGAGCAGTTGCCCCTGTCACCCGACCTTCCTGCTGTACTGGGTATGGATTTTTCCGGCACTGTTGAATCGGTCGGTCCGGGTGTGACTGCATTCAGTCCTGGCGATGAAGTGTATGGCTGCGCCGGCGGGTTGATCGGACTGCAGGGGAGTCTGGCTGACTTCATGCTGGCCGATGCGAGACTCATTGCCCATAAGCCAAGGTCTCTGTCCATGCGCGAAGCGGCAGCCTTGCCCCTGGTGGCCATTACGGCCTATGAAGGCTTGCAGCGCGCTGGCATTGCTCGAGATCAAAAGGTTCTCGTGCACGGCGGCGCGGGTGGCGTCGGTCACGTGGCCACGCAGCTGGCGGTGCACTACGGGGCGAAGGTGGCGGCCACTGGGCGTGGCACTGACCAGCTCGAAGTCATCAAGCGCTATGGCGCGTCGCCCATCGACTACACACAAGAAGCGGTCTCAGACTATGTGACCCGTCTGACCGAAGGGCGCGGATTCGACCTGATCTTCGACTCGGTCGGTGCCGCGAACATGACACGCTCCTTCGAAGCGGCAGCGCTGAACGGTCAGATCGCCTCCACGGTGGCTCTGGTCGATCTTGATCTTTCACCGGCCCATTTCAAAGGCCTCTCGATTCATGTGGTTTTCATGCTGATACCAATGCTCCATGACCATGGACGTGCGACTCACGGAAAAATTCTGGAAGCGCTGGCAACGATTGTCGATGCTGGAGGACTTCAACCTTTAGTCGACGAGCATCGCTTTTCGCTCGATGACGTCGGCGCTGCCTATGATCACCTGACGAGCGGCCAGGCCATGGGCAAGGTGGTGATCGAGTATTAGGCCCTGTACCGCTTGCTCCCAATACCTGTGTTCGCCCGGGTTCTGGACTCAGTGGAGAAATCGTCTGATCCGATTTGATCCGCTGGCCAGTCCAATGCGATCATGCGACCCGTCTCCTTCTTCTATCCCGACAGGTCTGAATTGATGAAAGCACTTGTTTTCCTGCGTACGGCCGCCTTGGGTGCGGCCGTTGTCATGCTGGCTGGCTGCGCAGTCGGTCCCAAGGTCGATATCCTCCAGGCGCCGGATGCGGACTTCTCGCGCTACGGGACCTTCAGCTATGTCGATCCTCTCGGCACGGACCGCTCCGGCTATTCCAGCCTGATCTCCCAGCAGCTGGTGTTTTCCACTCGCCGCGAGATGGAGCTTCGCAACTTCGAGTTCGTCGAGGATCCTGAAGCGGCCGATCTGCTTCTGAACTTCAACGCCTACCTGAACGAGCGGATTCGCACTCGCGAAGTCGTCGAGCCAATGATCGGCCCGCGATTCCTGGACTACCGTTTTGGTGTCTATCGGACCTGGCCGTCCTACGAGGTCTCGACGGAAGTCGATCAATGGACCGAAGGCACTTTGATCATCGATCTGATCGATGGAGAGACCGACAGCATGATCTGGGAAGGCGTGGTCCAGGGCAAGGTGACCGATCGAAGCCGTCGTGAAGCGGCCAGCGGTCTCGATGAAGCGGTAGAGGCGATCTTTGATCGTTTCCCGATTCCGGCGAGCTCCCAGTAAATCGAACGCACCATGCGCCTGATCTTTTGCTTGCTGGTGCTGCTGGCCTCGGCGGCAGCGGCCCAGAACCTGAACGAAAGCGCGAGGACACTGCAGCCCTGGGTTGGCGATCTCGACGGCATGCTCGATCGCCGTGCTGTCCGTGTGCTCGTCCCTTACAGCCGTACCGGTTTCTTCATCGACGGCGGCCGCCAGCGCGGCCTGTTCTATGAAGTGATGACCGGCTTCGAAGATCAGCTCAACGAACAGCATGCGGACGGGCTGATCAGAATCAACGTGGTTTTCGTGCCAACGACGCGCGAACGGTTGATTCCGGCTCTGCAGGAAGGATTGGGCGACATCATAGCGGCGGATCTGACAGTGACCCCGGAGCGGTCCGAGCAGGTGCAGTTCACGACGCCATTGGGCCGGAACGTCCGTGAACTGCTGGTACGACATGCTGACGCACGGGAGCCAGAATCGCTGGAAGACCTGGCGGGCGAGGCCGTGTTCATTGCGGCCTACAGCAGCTACGCGGAGCATCTGAGCGCGGTCAATCAGCGCCTGCAGGCGAATGGCCTCGATGCCATCGATGTGCGCGAGTCTCCAGATCATTTCCAGACCGAAG
>JBCDLQ010000028.1:0-11131 GCA_039414335.1 Pseudomonadota bacterium
GCTGCTTTCAGTGGCGTCGAGCGGGAAGGCATCGCTGTTGTCGCCGGTGCCGTCGCCGTTGCTGTCGAAGCTGCCGAAGCCTGCGTTGGCGGCGTCTGTCGCCGTGCCACTGTTACTGGCATCGGCGCTGCGCCCATCCAGGTAGTCCGGCGCGCCGTCACCATCGCTATCGATCGGATTGATGAGCGTGCCCTGCTGGCCCGGATCGTCGATGAGGAAATCGCCGTCCGCATCGAGCCCACCGGCCTCCACCAGGTCGGCGATCCCGTCGTTATCGCTGTCGAGATCACGACTCGCGGGTAGCCCGTCGCCATCCGGATCAGCCGGTACTGCGGCGCTGGCATCGAAACGCAGGCGCATGGCGAGTTGCGGCGTACAGCTCGTCAGCGAGTCCACCGCCGGGGACGTGACGATGCGCACGTTCAGCCCGGGCTGGCCGCCGCCGATATCCACGGCGCTCACAGTGGGCGCAAGGGTACTCGTCAGCGGCTGCAGGCTGTTCGCACACTGCACGCCGGTCAGGACCGACGGCGAGCTGTACTGACCACTGTTCACACTGAACGTGAACGTCTCGCTGCCGCTGTTGAGGTCACCATCGGCAAGGATTCGCGTCAAAGCCACACTGTCGCCGACTCGGTAGAGCGCGGCTGGCAGGGCCAGCGTGAAGTCCTGGGTAACGCCATCGCCGGTGGTCACCACCATTTCCAGCAGCGGGCTGTTCACGGTGCGGGCATTGGCCGCCGCCTCGGCGGCATCGGACAGGCCGTCGTTATCGTCATCGATATCCGCGTTGTCCCCGGTGCCATCCCCGTCCAGGTCGCTGCTTTCAGTGGCGTCGAGCGGGAAGGCATCGCTGTTGTCGCCGGTGCCGTCGCCGTCACTGTCCGCGCTCTCGCCGGGATCCAGCGGGAAGGCGTCCTGGGCGTCGGGCACTCCGTCACCGTCGTCGTCATCATCGACGCTGTTTGGCGTGCCGTCGCCGTCGGCATCCTCGAGCAGATCATCGACCCCATTGCCGTTGAGATCATTGCCTCCGCCTACGTCGAACTGGTCGAGCCGGCCATCGCCATTGCTGTCGAGGCCCGCGTTTCCGGTCGTGGCCAGATCATAGGCCGTGCCGTCATTCAACGGGTTGGCGCTTTCCAGATCCAGATAGTCGGGCAGGCCATCCCCGTCCGTATCCCGGGGGCTCGTGACCGACGCCTGCAGCGCCGGCTGATCCACGCGGAAATCACCATCCGCATCGTTCAGACCGATCTCGATCACGTCGGCGATGGTGTCGCCATCGGAATCGAGGTCGAAGGCATTCACGAAGCCGTCCTGATCAGCATCCTGAGAACCGCCGTTCACCCGGCGATTGCCGCTGATATCGAAGCGGAACTCCATGATCCCGGTCAGCCCGGGCACACTGCCCACACCGGTACCGGTGGTTCCGCGAATACGCATGCCCGGAGCACCGCCCCCGATATCCACCAGCGTGATCGACGCGGTGACAGCCGGTGCCGCGGCCCGGAAGATGTTGTCCTCAACCCCGCCGTTCAGATCCGTGGTGCGGCCAAAGAAGCTCAGGTCGTTGCCGTTACCATCCGCATTGAGGAACACCAGGTCAAAGAACTCTTCGCCGAAGTCGGCGTTGATATCGCCCGCTGCAAAGAGGTCGCTGATGTTCACCACATCGCCGACAGCCAGGCCAACCACGGCTGACAGATCAACGGTGTTGGTGGTTGTGCCGCCGCTACCGGCGATGGTCAGGTCCGTCGTCGTGGTCGTAAACGCTACGAGCGACGCCCCTTCGACGGCGTTGGACATGCCATCGTTATCGGCATCGATGTCGCTGTTGTCACCGACCCCATCACCATCGCTGTCGAGGGTTTCCGTCGGATCATTCGGGAAGGCGTCCGCATTGTCGCCCACGCCATCGCCGTCCGTATCCGCACTTTCGCTCGGATCGGCCGGGAAGGCATCGCTGTTGTCCCCAACGCCGTCACCGTCCGTATCCACCGTTTCCGTGGGATCGGTCGGAAACGCATCCGCGTTGTCGCCCACGCCGTCGCCATCGCTGTCGGCGGTTTCTGCAGGGTCATTCGGGAAAGCGTCGCTGTTGTCGCCCACCCCGTCGCCGTCGCTGTCCGCGCTCTCACTCGGATCGTTCGGGAACAGGTCCGCGTTATCGCCGACCCCATCGCCATCGCTGTCGGCGGTTTCGGTCGGATCCGTCGGGAAGGCGTCACTGTTGTCGCCCACACCGTCACCATCGCTATCCGCGGTCTCCGTCGGATCGCTCGGGAAGGCATCGGCGTTGTCGCCGACGCCGTCGCCATCACTGTCGGCGGTTTCCGTCGGATCGGCCGGGAACGCGTCGGCATTGTCGCCCACGCCGTCACCGTCGCTGTCCGCGGTCTCCGTCGGATCGCTCGGGAAGGCATCGGCGTTGTCGCCTACCCCATCGCCATCGGTGTCCGCGCTTTCCGCCGGATCGTTCGGGAAGGCATCGCTGTTGTCGCCAACGCCGTCGCCATCACTGTCGGCGGTCTCGCTCGGATCGCTCGGGAACGCATCGGCATTGTCGCCCACGCCATCCCCATCGGTATCGGCACTCTCGGCAGGGTCATTCGGGAAGGCATCAGAATTGTCCCCAACGCCATCGCCATCGCTGTCGACGGTCTCATTCGGATCGCCCGGGAACGCATCGGCATTGTCACCCACGCCGTCACCATCGGTATCCGCGCTCTCGGTGGGATCCAGCGGGAAGGCATCCTGGGCATCATCAACGCCGTCGTTGTCGTCATCCGGGTCAACCGGATTCGGCAGGCCATCCTGATCGGAATCCTCGACCAGGTCATCGACGCCGTTCAGGTTCAAATCCTGCCCGCCATTCGGATCCAGGCTGTTCAGCTGACCATCGCCATTGCTGTCCAGTGCGGCAAAGGGGCCCGTCGCCAGGTCAAAGGCCGTGCCATCGTTCGCCGCATTGCCGCTTTCCAGATCCAGGAAGTCTGGCAACCCGTCACCGTCGCTGTCCGGCGGGACACTGACGGTGCCCTGATCGGCGAGCAGATCGTCCACCAGGAAGTCACCGTCCGCGTCGATCAGGCCAGCTTCGATGACATCCGGAATGGTGTCGTTGTCACTGTCCAGATCCAGCCGATTGACCAGCAGATCAAAATCCTGGTCCCCGAGACCAATCGCCTCGGCGCTGTCGGTCAGGCCATCGTTGTCGGCGTCGACATCGGCATTGTCACCCAGCCCATCGCCGTCGCTGTCCGCAGACTCATTCGGATCATTGGGGAAGACATCAGCGTTGTCGCCTACGCCATCGCCATCGGTGTCCGCACTCTCGGCAGGATCATTGGGAAAGGCGTCCCCGTTGTCACCCACACCGTCACCATCGGCATCTGCGCTTTCATTCGGGTCCGTCGGGAACAGATCCGCGTTGTCTCCAACCCCATCACCGTCTGTGTCGGCACTTTCTGTGGGATCAAGAGGGAACGCATCGATCCCATCGTCGACGCCATCGGCATCGGAGTCCGGATTCTGAGGATCGGTCCCCAGCGTCGTTTCTTCGTCGTCAGTCAGACCGTCTCCATCGGAGTCGATCGGGCCCGTTGCACAGGGTAAGCCCGTGGTGAGATCCAGATCGGGCTGCTCCAGCAGAACCCGTCCCTGTCCGATATACACCGGTTGCGGCGGCTGAGGTCCGAGCGGTGTAAAGCAGCTGTTGGCAGGGGCGTCAAAGTCAACGCCATCGATACCGTTATTGAACACCAGCAACCGGTACTGGAGCTGATTTGGGTCCGTCGTCGTATCCAGTTCATCGGTGCTCTCAATGTCAACAGGCGCGAGGTTCAGCACTCCGCCAGCAGCATCGATCGATCCGGTGTAGACGAGCCGCACCGGAGTGCCCCCTCCGGCAACACGCAACGACCAGCGCCCGGTACTGCAATCCTGCCAGAGGAACGTACCCCGGTCCGTGTCCGCCCTCAGATCAGGATCGCCGCAGACCTGGCCAATCAAGCTGAAGTCATCGGCTGCATTCAGCGGGTCGGTGTTGCGAGCGACTTCCTGGCCGTCCAGCACCCCACCGCCATCCGTGTCCGGATTCGCGGGGTCAGTGCCATAGACATTAACCTCGGCCTCATCGGTAAGCCCATCGCCATCACTGTCGGATCCGATCAGCGACAGCAGCGTGCCCCCCTCGGTGGCGCGATACACCGCGTTCGCCGTCACGCCCGTGTAGGTTTCTACGGTGCCGTTGGGCCACTCGATCGTGACATCGGCGACCGCGTTGGCAGCCAGACCGAAGTGCAGACGATCGTGATTCTGAGCCCAGCGATGGAAGCCGCCATTCTGTTCCCGGTACTGGGTCACACCGCCGCTGGTGACACGCACCTTGGCACCGATCGCATCCGTATTCGAGGTCGTTCCGCGAAGATCGAGCTGCAGCCAGTTATTGCTGTTGCCACGATTGCGAAACAGCTCCAGTGGGCCGCCGGTATCCTGCGGCACGAGGCCCAGACCATTGGTCACGATCAGATCTACGAAGCCGTCCGCATCGAAATCGGCAGCAGCGACGGTTTCTGTCTGACCCGCCTGATCGCCCAGGGACGCCCCCTGCACACCCTCTGCGCCATGGAGCGCCACGCGGGAGAAGGTTCCGTCGCCGGCATTTTCATAGAGCACATTGGCAATGTTTGAGCTGCCGCCACGACAGCCCAGAAACAGGTCCAGGTCCATGTCGTTGTCGAAGTCAGCGGCCACACCGCTCACGCAACGCTCGGGCTGAAAGCCACTCGTGGTCGTGGCGTCCACGAAACCGGCTGGCGTGTTCAACTCAAGCTTGGGCAGGGCCGCCGCATCGCCGGGCACTTCCGTGATGGAGGCGCCGGTGATCGGCGCATCGGAGCTGACCGTGAAGTAGGCGATGTTAAATCCACCGGAAGTGGAGATGGTCAGGTGCCAGGCCCCATTCTCGTAGCCAACAAACAGGCCGGGACGGCCGTTGGGCACCGGCAGGCCCTGATTCGGGCCGCCGGAGGGCAGTGCCAGCTGCAGGCTGGCAGGATTCGCCTCGCCGGCACCGATATAGACATCCGATGCATCGCCTTCACCGTTGATGATGAAGTTCCAGTTCGCAGCATCCAGGTCCAGAAACAGAGTGCCAACGGTTTCGACCACGAGGGTCCGCTCCGTTGCACCATTGGTGATGTTGAAATTCGCTTCAACGCTGGTTGGCGACGCCTGCGTGACCTCATTGATCCGAAACCCGCCGATCATGTGCACCAGGTCCTGGCGCTGGTCGTTGTTAAAGTCTCCCGCGATGCCGTCGCGCGAGGGGTTGCTCGCCGCAAAGGGAACGGTGACGCCGCTACCCGTCGCGTAATCGACGACCGCGATCGGGAAGCGCGAGCCATCTCCGCAGAGCAGTTCGAGCGAGCCTGAGGCATCGACATCGAGCAGCTGGGCCCACTGGGTATTGATCGGGCAGTTCAGCCCCAGAGAATCTGCCACCAGCGAATAGTCGCCCGCGGCGTTCTGCTGAAAAAAGTTGGAAGCGGTCTCTCGGGTGCCGATGACTTTCAGATCGAGCAGCCCATCGCGGTTCCCATCGAACGGCAACGCCATCCGAGATCCGTTGTTGTGTCCGAGCACGAGTCCGAGCGCCGGGCCCTGATCTGACAACGCCGTGCCGTCGCTGATCATGTAGTGCCCACTCTGGGTGGACACCGTCGTAATCAGGTCTTTGAGTCCATCGCCATTGAGATCTGCCCAGGCGGAACCATGGGTATCTTTGCCCGCGCGCGTCGCGGGCCCGAAACTCTGGGACTGGTCAGCATTCCCCGTGACGTCGGTGAAGGTGCCATCACCATTGTTACGCCACAGCTCGCCAAACTCTCGGTGATTGTCGACGAACAGATCGGGATAGCCGTTCCCGGTGTAGTCACCCCAGGACGCACCAAAGCTCTCGCCAATACTGTTCTGCAGGCCTGCGCTGACGGTCGCTTCTTCAAACTCGATGGCCCAGGCGGCGGGCATGCAGCCGACGAACACCAGAAGGAGCAGCGCCTGGCAGCGCAGAGAGTTTCGTGACCGGCTAGACATGATCGCATTCCCGCTACAACACACGTACCCCGGCGTGAGCATCTGTCATGCACACCGGGTCAGTCGGAAACGCTACCTGTCATTGCTGTCAGGTTCTTTGTGAAGCGGTGAAGAACCTGTAAGGGGCCTGTGCGAGAGATGTGAGTATGGCCGACAAAGATACGACGGACGCCGAAATAGTGGCGTCCGCCGGTCAGTCACTGAGCGGTCAGTTGCAGCTCGCCCCCGTATCAAGGCTCACGCTGCTGCCGGCCGGAACTTTGTCCGGGCCGACAAAGATCTGCTGTGCAGAGTTGCCTGCGAGCGCCACGCAACCGCCGCTTCCGGTCGGAAGCTCAAAGTCCACCTGGTCAACACCGGCATTCAGGACTTTGAGCACGAACTGCAGTTCCGTCGCGGAGGGCTGGCTCAACGTGTCGGTACTTTCGAGACCAGTGCCTTGCACATTGGCGAGGGCAACGCCTGCGTCGACAGAGCCGCGGAACTCACGGAAGGGCCCGGCCGAACCGGCGATCAGGCGAACCTGATCTGAGCCACAGCTACGCGACACAAACAGACCCTGCTCGGCACCCGCGTTGATCACCGGATGCCCGCAGGGGAATGGCGCCGCGTCGCTATCCTGGATTGTGACGTGAGCAACCGCGTCATTGATGACCGCACCGCTGACGCCGCCCACAACCACCCGGAACGTCTCAGGCCCTTCGACCAGGTCATCGGGTTCCAGCACGATCGGTATCTCCACCGACGAGGAGCCCAGGGGAATGGTGAACGGGACCGCGCTCAAACCCTGGTAGTCCGCGCCGTCTGTGGCGGACTCAGCAATGGTCATCACTTCGAAGGTCACGTCTGCTGGCGCGGGGCCGTCCAGTGAAACAAGGACGTTCACCGAGCCGCTGTCTTCGTCAGCGCTCGCATCGGCGACCGAGAGCCTGACATCAACGCCCTGACCAGAACAGCTCGTCCAGTCCGGTAAGGACACCTCGTTGCCGGCGACCGGCGTGGCGTCCACACCCGCGAAGAGCTGGGCGTTGCCGGGAGACGTGACCGTCAGACAGGATTCAGCCGCGGGCTCCAGTGCAAAGCGGAAGGAGTCTGTCCATTGACCCGTTACCTTCATCAGGAAATCGACGACGTTGGGATCAGAGTCCGTATCCAGCCGATCGTCGCCTTCGAAGCTGACCGGCGCCAGGTCCTCAATCGGCGATGTCGATGTGACTTCGCCAACGTACTGCACAAAGCCACCCCCTGCGGTCGCGAGCAC
Organism: Pseudomonadota bacterium; assembly: GCA_039414335.1. Classification (GTDB taxonomy): domain Bacteria; phylum Pseudomonadota; class Gammaproteobacteria; order Xanthomonadales; family Wenzhouxiangellaceae; genus Wenzhouxiangella. The sequence continues at coordinate 7,361 of JBCDLQ010000028.1, forward strand.
CGTAATGTCGCCGGTGTTGCAATCGCGGTGGACGTAGATGCCCCGCTCGGTGGCCGGGTCGACCAGCGGCGGGCCACAGCCCGCGGTCACGGAGTCATCGTCGGTTGGATTCAGTGGGTTCGTACCGGCAGCGATTTCTGCGCCATCGAGCGCACCGCCGCCATCGGTGTCCGGATTCTGCGGATCGGTGCCGTACTGGTTGACCTCCTCGTCGTCGGTGAGCCCATCGTTATCACTATCCGTGGACTGCTGGAGGATGCTGACCAGCCCCTGATCTTCGGTCGCTCGGTAGAGCGCATTGGCACTCACGTTAAAGTACTGATCAACAGCGCCGCTGGGCCAGGTAATGGTGAGGTTGACCGTCGCGTTCTGGGCGAGCCCGAAGTGAATGCGTTTGTGGTTCTGCGACCAACGGTGATAACCGCCGTTCTGCTCTCGATACTGCGTCACGCCACCGGCCGTCGCCGTCACCTTGGCGCCAACGGCATCGCGGTTCGAGGCAACACCCACCAGATCGATCTGAATCCAGTTGTTGCCGGCGCCGGTGTTGCGGAACATCGCCTTCGGGCCGCCAGTCATCTTGGGCCACAGGTTCAGCCCGTTGGTGGCGAATACATCCATGTACCCATCGAGATCGTAGTCAGCAACGACCACGCTCTCTGTCGTGCCAGCACCGCCGCCCACGGCGGACCCGGTACGGCCATCGGCACCGTGACCGTTGATTTCACGGAACCGAGCGTTGCCGAGATTCTCGAACACACGGTTGGCGAAGTTGGCTGCGCCGCCGCGACAGCCGAAGAACAGATCCAGATCCATATCGTTGTCGAAGTCTGCAGCCACTCCGGTTATACACAGGATCGCCGGCAGGTTGCTGGCCCCGGTCGCGTCGATAAAGCCGCCGGCGCGATTGAGCTGAACGCGCGGCGCTCTCGGCTGGTCTCCGCTGAGCAAGGGCGTGAGGGTCACATTGCTCACGGGCGCGCTGGAATCAAAGGTGAGGTAGCCATTATTGAAGCCAAAGTTGTTTTTGACATCAACGCGCCATTGACCGTTCACGTAGCCCACGAAAAAACCGTGCCGGTTACCGGGGCTCTGGATTCCCAGGTTCTGGCCACTGGGCTGCAGGTTCAGGTTGAAGCTGGTGGGTCGGTAGCCGCTGGCTCCGATGTAGATGTTGTTGAGATTGCCGACCCGCTTCGCGATGTAGTTCCAGTTGTCGTTATCCAGATCCGTTTGAAAATTGCCGGTGCTGTTAAAGCGGATCGTCTTCGTCTTGTTGCCGGACATCTCGATGTGGGCTTCGACACTGTTGTTGCCCGCTTTGACGGCCTGATTCGGGCGCTGCGTACCGAGCACGTGGATGATGTCCTGACGGCCGTCGTTGTCGAAGTCGCCCGCGATCACATCCCGTGACTGATTGGTGAACGGAAACGAGATCTGGCTTCCGGTACCGGACGCGTAGTTCCACACCCGCGACGGAAATCCGCCCTGGTTGCCACACATGAGCTCCAGCGGCCCGGTGCCATTCACGTCCAGCAGCTGCGCCCACTGACTGTTGGGGCACGTCATACCGAGCTGATTCGCGATCCGCGAAAAGGTGCCATTGCTGTTCTGACGGAACACATTGGAGCCATTCTCACGAAAACCGACAATCTTGAGGTCCAGCAGGCCATCGTTGTTCGCATCAAACCAGATCGGCTGGCGGGAGCCGTTGTCGTGCGCGAGGGTCAGGTTCAGCTGTGTCCGGCGATCTACGAGGCCGCCGTTGCCATTGTTGATCAGGTAGTAGCCGTTGTTAACGCTTAAGGTCGCGCTCAGGTCCTGGTTGCCATCATTATTGATATCGGCCCAGGACGAGCCATGGGCATCTCGATCAAATCGGCTCTGGGGGCCGAACTGGCGCGACACATCGGCAGCGGTGCTGACGTCGGAGAAGGTGCCATCGCCATTGTTGCGCCAGAGCTGTCCGTAGTCGCGATGGTTATTCGAGTAGAGATCGGGGTAGACATCACCATCGTAGTCGCCCCAGGCAGCGCCGAAGGTCTCCGTGGCGCTACCGGCCACCCCCGCTGTGCTCGAAGTATCCTCAAAGGTGATCGCCGCGTGGGCTGGCGTAAGGGCACACAGCAGCCCGATCAGAGCAAACCCGCCCCTGAGTCTGATGAAGGTTTCCATTGATCGACTACCCAATATCCTGATCATTGCTGGACCTCGGCGCGACGGGCTCGGCGCCCGCCGCGGCCTGACTGCCAAACGCTGGCGCTAGTTACACGGACCACCGGTGGCGACGTCAAAGCTGTTGCCTCGGACCTGCTTGTCAGGACCATGGAACACCGTCACGTTGCCAGGTGCATTTAAGGTGAAGCACGCGCCAGCAGGCTCGTTGAATCCGAATTCGAACGCATCCAACCCGCTTCCGGCCACCTTCAGTACGTAGTTGATGACTCTGCGGTTGCTGTTGTTCAGCGTATCGGAGCCTTCAAGGCCGATCCCACGAACGTTGGAGAAATTCTGCGGCGAGTTCAGGAAACCTGAGTACTGCGTATAGATGCCCCCGGCAGCGGCCTGTACGTTCCAGCGTCCGTTACTGCAGGACTGCCAGACGTACAGGCCACGATCTGATGCCGGGTTGAAGGACGGCGCACCACAGCTGATGCCGTCGTTATCCGTAATCGTACCGGTCGCCGTTGCCGTACCGAGCGCCGCGTTCACCGGGTTACTGAGCGTCAGCTGGAAGCTCTCCGCACCCTCGGTCGCCGTATCGTCTGTGATCGGGACTGCCAGCGTCGCCGTGGTCTGTCCAGAGGCGAAGTTGACGGTGGTCGACACTGCATCGAAGTCGCTGCCCGCCTGTGCAGAACCATTCGTCGATGTCACATCGACGCTGATGGCATCCGTACTCGACGGCGACACCGTCAGCTGGAAGTTCATCGTGCCGGCGCCTTCGTCAGCCTGCGCATCGCTGATGGAGACGAAGGAATGCCCGCCAGCGCCACAGGGGCCGAGCGTATCCAGATCAAAGCTCAGCGGCATCGGGGTCTTGTCCGGACCCAGGAACACACCTTCGTTGGTCGGCGAGCTCAGGGTGAAGCAGTTGCTCGCACCTGCGGTCGCGGCAAACACAATCGCATCGACACCGGAACCCGACACTTTCATCGAGTAGTCGATGACGTTCGGATCCCCGTTCGTGTTGATGTCGTCCGTCCCCTCGATGCTGATGAGCTGAAGGTTGGTCAGCGCCTGAACCGAGGTGATATCACCAATGAAGTTCGTGTAGCTCCCACCACCCACGCTCTCGATCCGCCAGCGGCCATTGCTGCACAGCTTGCTGACGTAGACGCCCTTATCGGTGGCCGGATTGTAGCTCGGCTGCCCACAGGCGAGCGCAGCATCATCGTTTTCGATCGTGCCAGTGCCGCTCGCGGTGCCGAGCGTCGCCCCGCCCGTCGGATTGCTGAGCGTCACCGTGAAGGTCTCATCGGACTCCGTGTCCGAGTCGTCGAGCAGCGCAACCTGGAAGGTTTCCGCCGTGGCGTTCGCTGGAATGTTCAGCGTGGTCGAGAGCGCCGTGTAGTCGCTGCCCGCAGTCGCACTGTCATCGGCGGTTACTACCGCAACCGTCAGCGGCAGGGCGCTCGCCGGGGTCACACTGACTGTAAAGGTCAGACTGCCGCTGCCCTCAGCACCGCTGACAGAATCCACCGACAGCTCCGGCGCAACATCATTGTCGTTCACCGTGGCAGTGCCAACCGCGTTGCCGAGCTGCGCGCC
>JBCDLQ010000029.1:0-11111 GCA_039414335.1 Pseudomonadota bacterium
CCGTCAGACCCGCCAGTACTGCGGTCGTCAAGGTATTTCTTTTCATTACAACACTCCTAAAGTTGTTGGACACAGGGCTCTGTGTAAACACCGCCGGATGGACCCGCCTCCAGCGAGACCATCCAAGCATGCGTAATTCTATGCTAAATGATCAAACGATGTAAAGCAATCACTTCCTTACGTAGAACCACTGGCCTTCCAGCTGGATCCACTCTTCTTCCACTTCGCGCTCCAGGCGCATCGTATTGATGCCCACGGGGCCGCCGGGAATCCGGTACCGGACCTTCACCAGGGCCCGGCAGAGGTCCTCTGATTCACACCAGGATTCCTCGACTTCCGCGCCCAGCCAGCGAATTGGGCGCGTCCGCGCCCAGATTTCGTAGTCCACGACCGAAGTGATCGCTCGGTAGCCAGGTGTGTAGTACTCACGGGCCTGCTCGGCTTCTGCCGCAACCAGATGATCCCAGCGCGCCTGTGAACGCTCTGCCACGATCTCTTCGGGTGGTTTCAATGGTTCAGGGGCCGTGGCACACGCTGCCGTCAGGACGACCAGGGCCACCAGCGATATCAGTTTCAGGTTCAATGCTCTCATTTATGGAACTGCTCTTTTGCAAATCAAATGGAAAATGGGATTACAGACCGGTGTCGCCGACCGGCTCAGTATTCGGCAGCGGCTGCAGGCCTTGGAACTCCTGTCTGAACTCGTCGGAGATTTCCTGCAGACGGTCCGTTGAAGAAATCACGGTTGGCGTGATCATCACAATGGTTTCAGCCCGGTTGATCGACTCGGTGGTGGTACCGAACAGATTGCCGAGAATCGGGATGCGACTGAGAAATGGGACGCCCGCTCGAGTATCTGTTGTCGTTTCTTGGATCAACCCACCCAACAGAATGGTTTGACCGGACTGAATGGCAACCTCTGTCGAAATCGTACGCGTATCGACCGTCGGGTTGCCTCCGACCCCCGGGTCACCCGGCGTCGACACTTCCTGTCGCAGCGTCAGGTAGACCAGCCCTCCTGGGTTGACCCGAGGCGTGACCTCCAAAATCACACCGGTATTGATGAATTGAACATTACCGATCGTTCCACCGTTATCGACGCCCCCGCTCACGAATCGGGTGGACTGAACCGGCAACTGCTGGCCCACGTTGATCGTGGCATCCGCGTTATTTCGCACCATCAATGAAGGAGAGGAAATGGTTCGGACGTCGGAGACAGATTCAAGCGCGGAAACCGTGGCGGTCACGAAAGTGCGATCGACAGCGCGTCGCGTAATCGTCGAAAGGATGCCTTCTCCATCCAGCTGGGCAAAGTCATCGTCACGGGACGTTCCTGTCGGAGGTGGCTCGGTGCCACCATCGTCCCCTGGGTCCGTCGTCGACGCGCCGGGATTGGTATTGGCGATGAACCAGTTCACGCCATAGTTCAAGGCATCATTCAGCGTCACTACCAGAACCTGAGCCTCGATGAGCACCTGCAGCGGCTCTTCGTCCAAACGACGAATGGCCGACAGTATGGCGTCGTATTCACTTGGAGAAGCCTGGATCAGCAGCGAATTATTCTCGATGACCGCGGTGATGCGAACGGCACCATCTTCCCCGAGCTGCATACCCCCAGACGTCCCTCGAGTCTGAGAACGACTGGCCCCGCCTTCGCTGCCGCCGCTCTGATTGCGCTGGAAATCTCCAACACTGGAAACAGATGCTGGATCCATGCCGGGCGCCAGATTGCCTCGATTTTCGCGACGCGGGCGCGAACTGCCTGACGTGCCAAAAATGTCACCCAGGTATCCGGCCAATACGTCGGCTTCCAGATTCTTAACGCGATAGACGTAGAGGCGAGAACCGGCCTCGGCACCCGATCGGTCGAGGCGCTGGATCCATTTCTCAGCTTCATCGAGATAGTGTTCGTTGGGCGTGATCACCATGATCGCGTTCAGGCGCTCCAACGGCATGAAGCGGAACATGCCGGCCAGGGGTGTTTCGCCTTCTTCGCCGAAAACCGCCTGCAGCTCGGGCAGCAGGGTTTCGACATCGATCCGTTCCAGGCTGAACATGCCGACCGACATACCGGCCAGCCAATCCACGTCGAAGGTCTCGACGATCTGCAGGTAATTACTCAATTCGAAGCGCGTACCCGCTAGAAACAGCAGGCCGCGTGCGTTATCGGCATTAAAAACAGCATCCTCACGCGCATAGGGCTCAAGAATTTCGGCCATCTTGACCGGCGAGATGTATTCCAACGGGACCACCAGCACTTCGTAGCCGATCGCACTGTTGGCCGAATCAAAGCGCGGCACGAGATTGCCGCGCACGGCTTCAGCAATCGGTATCACGTGGTACTGGCCTTCACGCCAGATCAGAGTGGCCCCATTCCAGCGCAACAGCATCTCCAGAACAGGCATGATCTGATCGCGCTGGATCGGCTTGGCCGTTGCAAAGGTCACTTCTCCGCTGACACCCGGCGAAATCACGTAGTTCTCCTGGAACAGCTGGCCCAGAATCGCGTTGACGACTTCCTGGATGCCCTGCCCCTCGAAATTCAGAGTGATTTCGCCATCTTCGCCCGGCGGCGGAGCACGATCTTCAATGCGGCCCTCGTCGATGAAAACCCCAGTACCTGGAAAGGTTTCAGAGTCTTCGAACACGTTCTCTTCGCTATCTGCGTCGTCACCGCCAAGATCGATCTCACCACCTTCACTCGGTCGAGTATCGGCATCCTGGAGCGTTGAGCCATAGGTCCGCGATCGGTCGGACCGCTCTTCCATGCCTGCGCAGGCTGTCAGCAGGCCGGCCAGGCCAACCACCATCAGCATTTGAATGAACCGCTTAGCTGCGGACCCGGAACGAACTGACATCATCAATTATCTCGTTGTTGTTGTTGCTGCAATCGAGCCCGGCGATCTGCCTCGGCTCGCAACTCGGCGCGGCGCTCGGCGACGCGACGGCGCACTTCTTCAGCCCGCGAGCGAGCGTCGGTCTGCTGACTGACATCGGGCGCGGTCGGTTGAGACCGATCGCCCTCCTGCCCTGGCTGGGCTTCCTGGACGTTGTTGCGCGGCGTCAAGCCGCTCGACCCCGCCGCCAGAGAACTGGTGTTAACCGACAATTCAAGCAGGGACTCGCGCCCATCCACGGATACGAAATTGACCTGACGCGTATCGATGGAGTCCAGCTTCCAGGCGGCCTGCTCACCTTCCAGGCTCATGCCTTCGCGCAGGACAAAGGTCTTGTTCATCGCATCATCCCGGACCATAGCCAGGCGCAGCTCGGGCGTGATGATGATCCCGGCGACGGCCGCGCGCAGCTCCTCGATCGGTTCTTCTTCAATCGGTTCGAGATCGGCAGCGGCCGCCAGCTCTTCCTCAGTGGGCATTTCGATGACGGGCAGACGACGGTCGGAGAAGAACACGGGACGCGCCGTGATCGACCCATAGGTGCCCAGCTCAGACAAACCCGTTTCCGGCACATCGACTTCCGTGCGCGCCACTTCCGTCGAACCGGAGGGCGCAATGGCATTGACGTCGGTCCGGCCCATCAGGAACCACTGGGCGCCCAGGCCCAGACCGAGTACACCGATTGTCCCGACCAACAAAACGGTCAGCAAGTTGTTGCGCGTGTCCAGCAGGGCGGCCATGTCAGCTGCCCACTTGTCCGGCCAGAAAGCCGTACATATCAAATCGAACGTCGAGCTGACCGTAGGCGTCAACACCCACCCGGCGGCTGCGGCGATCGGCCGACATGCGCTGGTTGATGATCAGATTGTCGACAAAGATCAGAGGCACGTTGTCTTCCAGGGCGTAGAGAATCCGGACCATGTCCGGCAGCGGACAACTCATCCGCACATTGACCGTGACCTGTTCGAAGCGCTCAGGTTCCGAATCGATGCGGTTCTGAGTGGCCGAAACGGAGCACAGCTCCGGGTCTTCAGCCTGCTCGGCAATCGACTCGCGCAAGCGCCGCACCAGCGAGGCGGCCGCCGTATTGAAGTTGGACTGCTGCAGGAACAGGGCATTATCCAGGCGCTCGCTGCGCAATTCGGACAGACGCTGCTCCAGGTCCGGACGCCGAGCGACGGCGGCTTTGAAGCGGGCCACGGAGGTTTCCAATGCCTCGATGTCCTGGCTGAGCTCCAGGTGGCGATTGACGAACCAGTGCACGCCACCCAGATACACCACCATGGCAGCGATCACAAGGAGGCCGATCGCCAGGGGCTTGTTATTCTCCCGGTCCGGCAGCAGCTGCATCGCTAGCCCCTCCTCTGGTGATCTGGGCCAGCGCGTTGAAGCGCTCCTTGCCCGTAGCCGGATCGACGTTGATGGCGCCACGGAACTGCGTGTCATCCAGTAATGGGGAGGCGTTGATGATCTCGATCAGTCGCTGTGAACCATCCGCCAGACCCATCATGGTCAATTCATCACCGCGCACTTGAAGCTGGTTGATCCACATATCATCCGGTAACACACGGGAGACCTCATCGAGGACGTGGATAACCACGGGCTGACGCCGTCGACGTTCGGCCAGGAAGTTGGCCGCCTGCAGGGAGTCTTCCAGCTGACGCTGCAAGGCCATCACCTGATCGGCTTGGAAGCGCAGAGCATCGACCTCCGAGCGCAGGCTGTCCACCGTGTTGTTGCGCAGATACAGCGACTGGGCCATGACCGCACCGAGCACCAGCACGGCAACACCGGCGAGCACCCAGTTCAGGCGTGCCCGTGCATAGACATAGCCCGGTCGCTGGCCTTCGGGAATCAGATTGAAGCCTTCCGTCGAAGGCGTCTCACCGCCCTCGATCAGCGTATCGATGGCGTGCGGCACGATGCCGATATCGTTGAGGCGGCCCAGCAGATCGGAAATCTGCGCCTTCGGTACCAACCTGACATCCACGGCCAGACGGCCCGTTTCCGTATTGCGGTCCTTGACCCGGTGGTCGAACATGACATCAACCGCGCGAAACGGGGTGAACTGGTCAAGCTGGTAGCCCAGTGCCTTTCCCAGATTTGCCTCAATAGCCAGCGGCTGTTCCACGGGGCAGGCCAGAACTCGCTCCGCCGGCAGGCACAGGCGCACTTCAGGCACGCCATCTTCGAAGGCCTCCAGCGCCGCCATCCAGCGCTGACGCAAAACCTGGAGATCATCGGCAATCAGTAGCTCGCCCAATGACGCAGGCTGCTCTCCGCCACGCCAAAGGGCCAGTTTCTCGCCGGGTCCATCCAACACCAGCCAGATCGCCGGTCTCGGCGAGACCATGCGACGACGCAGGCCGTCGGGAATCAAGCTCGCCAATTCACCGCGCCACCAGCCGAGAAAAGCGGGCAGTGGACTGCTGCGATAGCGCGCCTGGATCGTGTCCCAGGCATTGGTGATGACGTTGGAGCTCATTAATCCTCGATGTTTTCCCGCCAGCGCAGGATTCGGAACGGTCTTCCGCGTGTATCGGTACCGACGCTGACCGTGGCTTCGATCTGGGTCCAAGCCCCATTCTCGAGCGTAGCGCGGGAGCGAATGCTAAAGACACCGCCACCGCCTTGCAAGTTCACCATTTGGCCGTTTGGCAGCATCAGAGGCGACATTTCCGACGGATGAACCTGCTGACGCTCGTCGACGAACTGACGGGCACCTTCCAGATCGATGTCGGGCATGGCCGCCAGCACCTCGGCCGGCGCGAAGGCCGCGTTGATCTGGCCGCCGCGCCCGTGGATGGTAATGAGACCCTCCAACTGCTGAAAGAGTTCGAAGGTCACGCCCAGCACCTGCTGCAGTTCATCGACGGACTGGAATTCTTCATTGGCCGGGCCGTAGGGATAACCCGCCGCATCATATTCATCGATCTCGGCGCCGTAGAGGCGAGGCAGGTCATCCTCATCGCGCCAGTCCTCGATCGCATCGGCGATCTGCCAGGCCTGTTCCTCTTCGAGCCCGCGTGACATCAGGAATTCAGACATGAGATCCGCCGTGATCCGATTAATGTCGATCCGCCCGGACACATCGGTGATCTGCATTTCGATGACGGCGCCGCCGAACTCCATCAGATAGGGACGGCCATCTGGCACCCAGCGCGTCTCGAAGTCCGGGTTGCGCATCTCGAAGACGGCGCGGTGCAGACCGGCTTCCGCCGCGTAGCGAGCCTGGGTCACGTCGAAAAGAAAACGGGACTGGAGCGTTTCCGTTCGTGCCAGCACGGAATAGAGCCCGACCGTGATACTCAACAGCACCAGAATCCAGAGCACCACGATCAAGGCGATGCCGCGACTATTTTTCGTTGAGGACATCACCGTCGGTTGCGACGCGCGTTGTTGCGAATCAGATCCGAGGCGCGGCGAACGTTCGGAGCCTGACGCAGAGACCGTGCCGAGCGCCGGCTGGTGGAATCCATCATCACCGGTGCCACCAGGTCCGGCCAGATCAAGCCGTTGCCCCGCTCCAGGTCCATCTGCAGGGAAACGGCCAGGGGCAGGCGATCGGTTTCTTCCCAGAACTCTTCCCAGAACGGTTCCTGATCTTCAGGATCCAACCCCAGATAGGTGAAGCCGCCCTCACCCACATCCTCGACGAGAACAATCCCGTCCGAAGCCTCGATTTCTCCGGGCTCGTAGCCATTGAGCATGGCGTAGTAATAGACCAGCGCTTGATTCTCACCGTTCGGCTCGATCCGCAGCTCCTGCACGTAGGAGCCGCCGTAGCTCAGATAACCCGGCATGGGCGCGATGAATCGAACGTAGTCGCTGTCGCCGATGAAGCGGACCTGAATACCGTCTTCTTCACCCTCTTCCATGATCAGGGACTGGACCAGACTGAGCTGGCGGCGAACGAATTGATGACTGATGCGCAGCTGATTGGTCTGCTCGATCAGCACCTCACCCGAGTTCGTCGCGCGAATGCTGGCGCGGAAGCCGCCGTAGGCCAGGGCCATGATCATGGCGACCAGGCTGATGGCCAGCAGCACTTCGATCAGACTGAAGCCCGCTTGCCGGCGTTGGGGTGAGGACAGGGACATCATGGCAGCGGCTCGGCGAGCTGACGCTCTTCCCAGTACAGATCCACGCTTCGCAGGGTCGTGAACACGGCCTCTCGCGTCGGGTTCTCACCCCATTCGACGATCAATTCGACCGCATAAAGAGAGACGGGCAGCTCGGTCATGTCCAGTCCCGTATCGTCAAAGCTCATGACCTCTTCAACGCGCAGGGACCAGCGGAACCGGTCGTCGAATTCGCCAGATTGTTCACCGGGCTCCAGCGTTTCTTCCAGACCCAGTACGTCGAGCTTCGACTGGGCCCAGAGGGCGGCCTGGGTGTAGTCACCCGAGCGGCGCGTATTGGTCATGGAGGTCGAGAGAATCTGCAGCACGACACCGAAAAGGAGCGCAAAGACGGCGAAGGCCGCCATCACTTCAATCAAGGTGAAACCGGACTGATTTCGCCTCATGACTGCGGATCCAGGTCCAGACCGATCTCGCCGGTCAGCCATCCCACGGTCACGTGCCATTCGCGCTCGCCTGCAGTCAGCACCACGCTGCCGCCCGTCGACGCGCCATCCGGAAAGAAGCGAATGCCACCGGCATTCTCGCCGGTGAGCTCGGAACGTGCAGTGTTCAGGGTGATGGCCATGCCCTCCGGGAGTGGGATCGGATCTTCGCCAGCGGCCTGCCAGGTGTTGGCGTCCGCATCGACGAGAAACACCTGCTGCTCGCGCTGGATGATCGCCTGACCGCGCGTATGGCGCAGGCCAGCGGTCACGGCGCGATGGGCATTACGTACTTCAGCGCCCGAGACCGAGCGCCCGACGGAGACGGCAGCAATCGTGAATAGCAGGCCTACCATGACCATCACCAGAATGACTTCCAGCAGGCTAAAGCCGCCTTGTCGGAACCGGAGATCGGGTAGCTGCCGCAAACTCATGAAAACGATAGGACGTGCTGACGGTCAATTGCGACCGCTCAGGACTCCCAGTTGGTCACGTCAGCGGCCGAACCTTCACCGCCCGGCGAACCATCGGCGCCGTGCGAGTAGATGTCATAGCTGCGATGCTGGCCGGGGAAACGATAGTTGTAGGCATTTTCCCACGGGTCATTGAGATTGGACTCATTAACATAGGGCCCATTCCAGTTCCCCACGTTGCCCGGACGCTCGACCAGTTCACGCAGGCTCTGGGGCGGACGACCGGCGTCCAGATAGAACTCATCGACTGCCATCGAAAGGCGCTGGACTTCGGCCTTGGCCGCGCGGGCCTTGGCGTCTTCACTACGGCTCATGATGTTGGGCACCACGAGACCGGCGATCATGCCGAGGATCACCAGGACCACCAGCAGCTCGATCAGGGAGAAACCCTGGCTGGATCTCATTATTTTCATCATCTTGCTCCTTTGAAACTCTGTTTTGCTCGGCCGCCTGCTCAGGCAACCATTTCGTTAATACTGAGAATAGCCATGAGGACCGACATGACGATCACGCCGATCAGGGCGGCCAGACCGAGCGTCAGACCCGGCACCAGCATCGCCATCAGGCGATCGATCGTGACCCGGACATCGCGGTCGTAGGTGTCGGCCACCTTGATCAGCATCTCGTCCAGTTTTCCCGTCTCCTCACCGACGTTGATCATTTGCAGCGCCAGCCGGGGGAAATTGCCGTCCTGAGCCAGCGCCCGGGCCAGCGGCGCGCCGGTCTTGACCTGCTTGGCGGCCTTCGCGACGTCTTCGGCGAGCACCGTATTGCTCATCACGTTTTTTGCGATCGACAGGGCCGACAGCAAAGGCACGCCATTGATCAGCAGCGTGCCGGTCGTGCGGGCCAGGCGCGCCGTTTCGACCTTGGCAATCGCATCGCCAATGAACTTCAGTCGCAGGAAGCGCCCATCCCAGATCAAGCGGGAAGCCGGGCGGCTCATCTGGGTCCGGAACCAGACCACGATCACGAACACGATACCGATGATGCCCCACCAGAAGTTCTGCAGCACATCACCGACCCCGACCACAATTCGGGTCAGGAAGGGCAGCTCGCCGCCGAAATCCTCGAACATGGGCGTGAACTGTGGGATCACGTAGACCATCAGCAGCATCAGGGAGGCGATTGCCATGACCACCAGCAGCGCCGGGTAGATCATCGCCGAGACCACGCTGTCCTTCAGCTCCTTGGCCCGCTCGAGATATTCGGCCATGCGCGCCAGGGTCTGGTCCAGAGAACCACCGATCTCGCCGGCACGGACCATGTTGATGTAGAAGCGGGAGAACACGCCGTGGCGGGCTTCTAGGCCTTCGGAAAGCGACCCACCCTCACGGACGTGGTTGCGAACCTTCTCGACCAGGGAGCGGACACGATCGTTCTCAGCCAGCTCGATCAGGATTCCCATGGAGCGATCGAGCGGCAGACCGGCGCCCAACAGCGTCGACAGTTGCTGCGTGAGATCGCCAATCTCTCGTTGACTCAGGCCCTGCTTGCCGCGGAACAGCGTCTCGATTCTGAAACCCGAGCCGACCTCCTTGGCGGATACGGGAATATTGCCGGCTTCTTGCAGCTGGGCGATGACCAGCTCGGAATTCGGCGCTTCCATCTCACCCGTCAGCGTTTCTCCAGAGGGCGTGACCGCCTTGTATTCAAACAGCGGCATGGGATCAGGCTTCCTGGGTCACGCGCAGGATTTCCTCGGCCGAGGTCATGCCCTTGAGCGCCTTGAGCAGGCCGTCCTCGTACATGGTTCGCATGCCTTCGACCCGCGCCTGGCTCTCGATTTCCGTCGAGGTGGCGTGCTTCATAACCATGCGACGGATGTCTTCGGACAGAATCAGAATTTCGTGGATGCCCGTTCGACCGCGGTAGCCCGTCGGGCAGGCTTCCGAGCTGCCCGGATGAAACAGGTGGATCTGCTCCTCCTCGGTCAGCTTGTCGAGACCCAGTTCGTGGACCATCTCTGGCAGCACGTCATAGGCCGTGCGTGTCTCCGCATCGAGGCGACGGACCAGGCGCTGGGCCATGATGGCGTTCACGGTCGAGGTCAACAGATAGTCTTCGACGCCCATATCCAACATACGGGTGATGCCGCCGGCCGCGTCGTTCGTATGTAGCGTGGACAAGACGAGGTGACCGGTCAGGGCGGACTGGATGGCGATGCGCGCGGTTTCCAGGTCGCGCATCTCACCGATCATGATCACGTCCGGATCCTGTCGAACGATGGAGCGCAAAGCACCGGCGAAGTCCAGGCCGATCGAGGCCTTGGCCTGGATCTGGTTGATGCCTTCGATCTGATACTCGACCGGATCTTCCACCGTGATGATCTTGCGCTCCGGCGTATTGAGCTGACTCAGCGCCGTGTAGAGCGTGGTGGTCTTGCCCGAACCGGTCGGGCCGGTGACCAGGATGATGCCGTGGGGCATCTCCAGGGCCTTGATGAAGGTATCGCGCGAATCGTTGGCGAAGCCGAGGCTGGCGAAATCCAGCACCACGGCTTCGCGGTCAAGGATTCGCATGACCACGGATTCGCCATGAGCGGTCGGCACGGTCGAGACACGCAGGTCCAGCTCCTTGCCGCCAACCCGGTGCATGATGCGGCCGTCCTGGGGCAGACGGCGCTCGGCGATATTGAGGCGCGCCATGATCTTCACTCGAGAAATGACCGCGGCCGTCGAGCGCGCCGGCGGGGCTTCGACTTCCTGCAGCACGCCATCGATGCGATAGCGCACCTTCAGGCGATTCTCGAAGGGTTCGATATGGATATCGGAGGCGCGCGACTCGACCGCGCGCTGGAGGATCAGGTTGACCAGGCGAATAACCGGCGCTTCCGAGGCCAGATCGCGCAGATGTTCGACGTCTTCCTCGTCCTCGCTCTCCCCTTCGCTGCCCAGGGACTCGGCGATCTGGCCCATGGCGCTCTTGCCGCCGCCAAAGTAGCGCTCGATCGTGTTGTCGATTTCAGAGGTCACGCCCACGCGCGGTACGACCTCAAGACCCGTGGCCATTCCCAGTGCCTTTAGCGCGAACTGGTCCTGCGGGTCGGCCATGACCACTTCGATTCGGCCCTCATCGACCTTGACCGGTACCAAGTGCTGCTGCTTCATGTAGCGCACGGAAATCCGATCGATCTCAGGCGCATCTTCCGGGTAGTCCTTGTCGCTGATCAGC
>JBCDLQ010000030.1:0-10943 GCA_039414335.1 Pseudomonadota bacterium
CCCACGATTGTGGTGGATGCCGTCGCCGACCGGCGCGCAGCCAGCGCTCCAAACGATTGAGCTCAAAGAGATGGCGTGTGAGAACCAGGGCAAGGACAAGACTCAACCACCAACCCGTACCGCCGACCATCCAGCCCAAGCACAGAGCTGCAACGAGCAATAGACCCGGAAGCAGCAGCTCGCTGATCCAGGCCCTCGGCATCAGGCTCGTCCTGTCGTCGAGAATCGATAGCCCGCGCCGCGCACGGTCTGGACCAGCTTGTCGTAGCCGTGGCTGGCCAGCGCCTTGCGAAGCCGAAGGATGTGGACGTCCACAGTTCGCTCCTCGACATAGACGCCACCGCCCCAGACCTGATCGAGCAATTGGGATCGAGAGTAGACCCGATCCTGATGGGTCATGAAGAACTTCAGCATGCGGAATTCCGTCGGACCGAGATCCAGGGGCTCACCCTTGGCCAGCACGCGGTGACTGGCCACATTCAAGACCAGGCCATCGGCCTCGACCTGATCGTCCCGACCCGCCGGTGAGGCGCGCCGAATGACGGCGTTGATCCGAGCGATCAATTCGCGAGAAGCAAACGGCTTGGTAATGTAGTCGTCGATCCCGCTCTCGAATCCACGAATCTTGTCGTCTTCAAGGCTGCGTGCCGTCAGCATGATCACGGGGATTTCCCGGGTCAGCTCATCACGCCGAAGAGAGCGGGCGTACTCGGGCCCAGATTGATCGGGCAACATCCAGTCCAGCAGGATGAGATCCGGTCGCTGATCAGCCACGGCGATGCGCGCAGCGCGACAATCGCCCGCTTCCATCACTGAGAATCCTGCGCGTTCCAGGTTGAATACAATCATTCGCCGAATTCCCTCATCGTCTTCAACGACCAGTATCGTGCGCTCGCTCATCAATCGTTCCTTTCTTCGATTCATGGCCTATTGCAGCAACGACTCATGACAGTCTTATGAACTTTGTGTCACAACGGTTTGAGCTGAGTCAATCGGGTAGAGGGACAGGGCCGAGCGCAGAATCCGGGTCACGGCCTCGCGCAGGGTGTCTGGCGCAAGCACTTCGACATCGGCGCCGTAACTCAGGATGCTCATGATCAACTCGCGCTGATGGCCCATCGGCAGCTGCAGCTCCCAGCGACCATCGTCGAGCCAGCGTGAAATCTGATCCGGATGCCAGGCTTCATCCGAGGCCCAGCGCGCCGACTCGGCGTTGAAGCGCAAGATGGCCGTCTCTTCGGCCGGCCCGGAGAAGATACCGAAGGCCTGATCAAAGTGAGCGCTGATCTTGGCTGCGTCCATTTCAAGAGATTCTTCTTCAAGCAGGCTCATGTCGCGAATGCGTTCGAGCGCAAAGCTGCGCAGACCCTCGGCGCGATGACACCAGGCCGCCAAGTACCAGCGGTCTCGGTAAGCAATCAATCGCTGAGGTGAGATATCACGTTCGGTCAGATCGTCTCTGCGCCGACCGTGATAGTGGAGACGCAGGCGATGGCGACGAAAAAGCGCCTTGAGGACGGTTTCGAAGAGGTCACCTGGAACGGGACGGCCAGCGTCCTTGCGAATCTGGATTCGCTCGGGTTGGGCACTGATGTCCAGTCCCTGGCGATCGAGCAGCTGGTTGATGCGCTGTTGGACGCCATCAAGCTCATCCTCCAGCAAGCCAGGCTGCACATTGCCGAGGACGTGGCGGGCGGTCAGCAGGGCCTGCAGTTCATCCGGGCTGATCCACAAACCGGGAAGCTCGAAGTGTCCGGCCAGATCGCGATCGTAGAAATAGCCCCGACCTTCATCATCCTGTTCGAGGGGCGCACCCAGCTGATCGCGAAGTTCGGCCACCAGCCGATAGAGGGTGGCCTGGCTGCAGCCCAGCTCTTCCATCAGCTGTTGGCGGGTAATGGGCGTCCGTCGCTGACGCAGGATGTCATGAAGGTGATACAGACGTTCCCGGCGCGACATGCTGGATCAATCGCCCTGGGTTTGGCCCTGTCGATGCGAACGCCGATGGCGACAATCCGCTCGCCCGCCGTCGATGGGCGCATGACGCTGCCGGGCCTGATCACTCTCGCCAGAAGCCTGATCACTATCGCCGGGACAGTCGGTCTGGCAATCCTGACAGCTACCGTAGATCTCGAGGACCTGGCGGCGCGGCTTGAAATTGCGAGCGACGGCAGCCTGGCGCAGGCGTTCGTCGATCTCGTGGTCATGGACTTCGATCACGGCCTCGCAACACTCGCAGATCAGGAACTGGCCTTCGTGCTGATGATCCGGATGGAAGCAGCTGACGAAGGAATTCAGGGTTTCCAGCCGATGAATGAAGTGATTCTCGAGGAGGAAGTCCAGCGCTCGATAAACCGTCGGTGGTGCTGCCTTGGGCTGTTCGGCCTTGAGCTGGTCCAGCAGTTCGTAGGCCTTGACCGGCCCCTCGGCTGCCAGCACAAGCTCCAGAACGCGCTTTCGGGTCGGCGTCAGACGCAGGCCCTGCGTCTGACAATGTGACTCGACTTCCTTGATGACAGCGGCTGAATCCATCGTTGAGAGTCTAGCACCTCACCCAGATCCGAACTGATCCTCGAAGCCGGTTCGAGGTCACGGGATTCAGCTCCGTGCTTCTCGCTCGGCGATGAACGCCAAGGCCATCTCGATCCGGGCCAGGCTGCGCTCGCGGCCGACCAGCCACAGGGTGTCGTTGATGCCTGGCGACTGACCATGACCCATCAGGGCCACGCGCAGGGGCATGCCGATCTTGCCGAAACCGATTTCGAGATCATCGGCGGTGGCCTGGACGGCGGCCTGCAGCGGTTCCGGAGACCAGTCTTCCAACGTTTCCAGCCGTTGCTTCAAGGCCGACAACGGCTCAGCGGCGACCGGTCGCAAGTGTTTCTTGGCTGCACCCGGATCGAAGGCCTCGAAGTCGCTGTAGAAAGGCCGCGATTGCTCGACCAGTTCACACAGCGTTTCGACACGATCGGCCTGGACGCTGAGCAGGGCCTGCAGTGAGGGGCCGTTCTCGGGCGACAGGTCGCTTTGCGCAAAGTGCCATTCGACCTCGGTCATGAGCTGCGCCGGATCACCCTCTCGCAGATAGTGCTGATTCAGCCAGTTAAGCTTTTCCGTATCGAAGCGGGACGGCTTGCGATTCACATCTTCGATCCGGAACCGCTCAACCAATTGCTCCCGCGAAAACACCTCTTCGTCACCGTCGGACCAGCCGAGACGGGCCAGGTAGTTGATCAGCGCGTCCGGCAGATAGCCCGCTTCGCGCCAAGCGATCACGCTGACCGCGCCATGTCGCTTCGACAGTCGGGCACCGTCATTACCGAGAATCATCGGCACATGGGCAAAGACCGGCGGCTCAGCGCCCAAGGCTCGGTAGATGTTGATCTGACGCGGGGTGTTGTTGATGTGGTCGTCACCGCGTATGACCAGATTGATCGCCATATCCAGATCGTCCACTACCACGGCAAAATTGTAGGTGGGGGAACCGTCGCTTCGCATGATCACCAGATCATCGAGTTCGTTGTTGGCCACTTCGATCCTGCCGCGAACTCGATCCTCGAAGACCACGGTTCCGTCGTCGGGATTGCGGAAGCGAATGACCGGCTCGATCCCTTCAGGCGCCGTATCCAGATCGCGGCAGTGCCCGTCGTAGCGCGGTTTTTCACCGTCGGCCATGGCTTTCTCACGCAGGGCGTCCAGGCGCTCCCTGGAGCAGTAGCAGCGATAGGCCTTGCCTTCGGCCAGCAACTGATCGACCAGAGCCTGGTAGCGATCAAATCGATCACTCTGAAAAAGCGGGCCCTCATCACAGTCCAGTCCCAGCCAGCTCATACCATCCAGGATGGCCTGTACCGATTCCTGGGTAGAGCGCTCACGATCCGTATCTTCAATGCGCAACACGAACTGTCCGCCCGTAGCGCGAGCGGCCAGATAGCAGAACAAGGCAGTACGGGCCCCACCGATGTGCAGAAACCCGGTGGGCGACGGCGCGAATCGAGTGCGGATGGGTGTGGAGGATGAGGTCATGCCGGCATTCGCCCAGTGCAAAAAGGGGGCAGTATTTTACCAGAGCACGTGAAGTGAGAATCGAACCAAATTCCGCTATAAACGTCGAATGGCCGTGATGAATTCAAGCGCTACGCCATCGTCGCTGCAAGTGGGGGAACAGTTGCCATGAACTGGCCTCTAGACCGTCTGGATCCGGCGACCGCAGGTCGGCGCCAGCGTCTCCGCCTGCCCGGCTGGCGCCTGTTGACCATGCTGACCCTGCTCGTTTTGTTGGCAACCTCAGGCGACAGCAGTCTGACCCACGTCGAACGTATCGAAGCGCGCGGCAGCCTGGTGATGCTCACGGTCAACGGCGCATCGACCTACTATCTGGGTGCCCAGGGCGAAACGGGCTTCGAATACGATCTCGCTCGCCGTTTTTCCGATCATCTGGGCGTTCCCCTGGAAGTCATCACGCTGCCCGACATTGCCGCATTGATCACGGCGCTGGAAAACCGTCAGGGCGACTTTATTGCGGCCAATCTGTCGAGAACCATCTACCGCCAGGATCGTCTGCGCTTCGGCCCCAGCTACGACTCGGTCGCCCCCGTGGTGGTCTACCGTCGCGGAACGGCGAAGCCGGACGCACTGGAGGATCTGCGCGGCGGTCGGTTGGCGATACTGGAAGGATCGAGCTATGCCCCCATACTCAAGGCCGCTCAGAACGACCTGAGCTGGCAATCTATCGACGAAGTCAGCATTGAAGACCTGTTCGAGCAAATCAGCAATGAGGAACTCGACTTCACCATTGTCGATTCCAACATCCTGCAGCTGAATCGGCGCTTCTTCCCCGACATCAGACCCGGCTTCGAAATCGAGGCCCCACAGGAGCTGGCCTGGGCCAGCCTGCGGACTGACGATGATTCCCTGACTCAGAAAATGAGGGAGTTCTTCATCATGGCTGAACAGCAAGGCGTGGTGGCCGATTTGAAGACCCGGCACTACGACCACGTGGAAAACTACGAACCCGTCGGCACCTACACCTTCCAGCGCCAGATGCGTGAGCGTCTTCCGGCGCTGCGCCCCTATTTTGAATCAGCTGCCGAAGCCACGGGACTCGACTGGCGACTGCTGGCTGCTGTTGGCTACCAGGAATCTCACTGGGACCCTGATGCGGTCTCGCGAACCGGCGTTCGCGGCGTGATGATGCTGACTCAGCGCACCGCCCGCTCACTCGGTGTCGATGACCGTGAAGACCCACAGCAAAGCATCCAGGGCGGCGCGCGCTATCTGATCCGCATGCAGGATCGACTGCCCGAAAGAATCCAGGAGCCTGATCGAACCTGGCTCGCATTGGCAGCCTACAACGTTGGCTACGGACACCTGGAGGATGCCCGTGTTCTGACGCAGCGCCTGGGTGGGAATCCGGATCGCTGGATGGATGTTCGTGATCATCTCCCCCTGCTGACGCAGGAACGCTGGTATAGCCAGACGCGGTTCGGCTATGCACGTGGCTATGAGCCGGTGAACTATGTCGAGAACATCAGAACGTTCTACGACATCTTGCTGTGGATGGAAAGTCGCGCTCATCCCTTGCTGGCGCTGCAGGATCCATCGGATTCCGACCCTGCAGCAAACTCAGGCCTCGATCTCGCGCCATAGACAGCGTCCCGCTGCCTTGTCGATCGCGTCCAACCTCTGCTGGTGAGCGGCTTGCTCATCAGCGCTGACTCGGGCAACGGCCAGACGGCTCAGATCCAGCCCCGTCACCACCTCCCCGCCGCTCTCGCCGGCAGCATCACCCGCCAGGTCCAGGGCCAGATCGACCTGACCACCGGTCATGGCCAAATAGACTTGCGCCAGCAGCTCCGCATCGAGCAGTGCACCGTGCAGATCGCGGTTGGAGTTATCGACCTCGTAGCGCTTGCACAAGGCGTCCAGGCCCACGCGCTGGCCCGGATGCAGCTGGCGCGCCAGCACCAGCGTGTCCAACACCTGTGACAACTCTTCGACGGCCGGATTCAAAGGCGCTTCCAGCCGCGCCAATTCGGCGTTGAGGAAGCCCACATCGAACGGTGCGTTGTGGATAATCAGCTCCGAACCTCGGATAAAATCCATGAAACCTGCGGCAACATCGGCGAACTTCGGCTTGTCGGACAGAAACTCATCGGTGATTCCGTGAACTTCCAAAGCGCCACCCTCGACCGCCCGCTCGGGGTTGATGTAGACATGAAAATTGCGGTTGGTCAGACGCCTTTCGACCATCTCGACGCAGCCGATCTCGATGATACGGTGCCCTTCGCGATGCTCGAGTCCAGTGGTTTCCGTATCGAGTACGACTTGTCGCATGAAGATTCCTGTTGATTGATTTGTTGACTTGCCGAAAGTGGCCGTTGGATCAGCCCTGGATCGCCTTCGCCGCATCGCTGGCCAGCTGATCCGCCCTTTCGTTCTCCGGATGACCGCTGTGACCCTTGACCCAATGCCAGCGCACGTCGTGGCGGGCGACTGCCGTATCCAGACGCTTCCACAGGTCATCGTTCTTGACCGGCTTCTTCGATGCCGTGCGCCAGCCGTTGCGCTTCCAGTTGGCCATCCACTCCAGCATGCCCTTGCGGACATACTGCGAGTCGGTCGTCAGCTCCACTACGCAAGGCCGCTTCAGCGCCTCCAACGCCTGAATGGCCGCCATCAATTCCATCCGGTTGTTCGTGGTGCCAGCCTCTCCACCCGACAGTGATTTCTCGTGACCATTCCAGCGCAGCAAGGCACCCCAACCTCCCGGCCCGGGATTGCCCAGGCAGGCACCATCTGTCCAGATTCGAATCGATTCGTCTTCGCTCATGCCGCGCGGCACTGGGAGGCTGCAGCAGCAGCGACCCGCAAGGGCGGCCGGGCAAACTTCAATTGCCGGATCTGCGCCGGCCGATGGGGCTTGCGAGCCATCAGAATCAGCACGGGCGACAGACCGGGGACGAGGGCCTTCCAGTGGCTGGAGCCCCGCCGGCACAGCTCAAGGTGGCTATGGGCATGCATCACTTGCCAACGTGGCCAACTGGGCAGCCACAGTGCATCACGCCCCAATGACTGCCAGGCCTTGCGATGCCAGGGATTGGCCGTCACGGAGATCAGAACGCCGCCGGGCTTGAGAACCCGTGCGGCCTCGATCAAAGGATCGGCGAGCACGCCCGGCTGCCAGAGATGGCGCAGGAGCACCAGGGGCACGGAATCATCATCCAGCGGCAGCGCATCCATGCTGGATGTGAAGGGCCATTGCACGCCCTCGGAACCGACAAGTATGCGCTCCCGAGTGGCCGTCACGGCGGGCGATGAGGACGCCATCGGGGCGAGTTCCAGTACCCAAGTCGGATTGACCTCATCGACCAGGGGTACGACCAATCGGTTTTCCAGCGCCTGCAGTTGCGAAAATCCGGCTAGCGACATCGTGTGTGACGAACCTCGTCAGGTAAGATCGAGCCAAGTTCGCTTGACAGAATAACAGAGACCATGCCCGCCTCACCGAGCATCGAAGCCATACCTATTCTCCAGAACAATTATGTCTGGGCGCTGCATGACGGCGAACACGCTGTGCTGGTTGACCCGGGTCGTGCAGAACCCGCCCTTGACTGGCTGCAGTCCCGCGCGCTTCAGCTGACGGGGCTGCTGATCACGCATCACCATTGGGACCACACGGATGGGGTCGATGAGATCCTCGAAGCCCATCCGGTTCCCGTCTACGGACCGTCGGATGACCGCATAACGCAAGTTGACCACCCCGTTGACGAGGGGGTGCAAGTCCATCTGGAGCGTCCGAACATCACACTCGATGTACTCAGCGTT
Organism: Pseudomonadota bacterium; assembly: GCA_039414335.1. Lineage (GTDB taxonomy): Bacteria > Pseudomonadota > Gammaproteobacteria > Xanthomonadales > Wenzhouxiangellaceae > Wenzhouxiangella. The sequence goes on from JBCDLQ010000030.1 coordinate 7,828, forward strand.
CCAGGCCACACCAGTATTCATCTGGCCTTTGTGGGCCGAGATTTTGTGCTGTGTGGCGACACGCTGTTTTCAGCTGGATGCGGGCGCCTGTTCGAAGGCACACCGGAGCAGATGCAGGCCTCCCTGGACAAGCTGGCCCGACTGCCGGGCTCAACGCGTGTGTTCTGCACCCATGAGTACACCCTGGATAACTGTGGATTCGCACTCCAGGTCGAACCCGACAATGTGGACCTGATCGCTCGTGCGAAGCAGGTGCGTCAGTGGCGATCAGAAGGAAAAATCAGCCTGCCCTCGACGATCGGGGACGAGCGTAAGTTCAACCCCTTCCTCAGAACGAGAGAACCGGCGGTCATCCAGGCCGCGCTGAAGCGTGACCCGGAAGCCGGCGTCGAGCCGGCCCAGGTATTGGCCACGATCAGACGCTGGAAGGACCAGATCTGAAACGCAACCGACCGATCAGTTCTCGAAGCGATCCTCGAAGATCAACTCCGTGCTGCCCTCGCTCAGACACGACGGTGTGTTGGCATTGATACGTCCGGAAATCTGATTGTTGACGGGAATCGCAAAGGTGAAGTTGTTCTGAATGCCGCAACCCGAAGGAAAGTTGCAATAGCTCATCAAAGTTCCGCTGCCCGGCGGTGTCGGACAGCTTGTAGGACCCGAATAGCAGGAATTGCCGCCAAAAGTCTCACCAGAGAAGCACTGATCAATGGGCGGGTTGTAGCAGTGCGTGTGTGGCGAGCCCAGGTTGTGGCCGATCTCATGACCAAAAAGATTGGCGCTTGCGCTGATCGGCACCCCCGAGTTGTAGAACAGCTGATTGATGCTGTAACTGCCCCCATTGCTTTGATTTTCGCAGTAACTATCGACCCAAGCGATGCCCGAGGCAGAAAAACCAGAAGAAGAGCGGCCCGAGATCAAAGCCGCATGCGATCGGGTCACCGCACCCTGATTGTTCTGCCAGAAAGTACCAAATTCATTGAGGTGGGCCAGCGTTGCCGGTGACCCCGTGACGCCATATGGATCAGAGCCTACACGAAGGATTACGTCACCCAGCTCCAGGCGAAGATCAAGTTCCGATTCCAGCAACCCGTTGGTCAACATGACGAGATTCTCGATCCAGTTTGCCGCGGCAGGTGCGTTGTTGCCAAAGCGAAGGTTCAGCCACTCCTTGTCCGTATCGATCGCCAGTCGGCCAGTTCGCAGTGGACCCCCACGAGAACGAAAGTCCAGGCCAGAGGGCAGCGCCTGCGTTCCTGCACCATTCAGCTCTGCGTGTAAGTCGTTGCCGCAGGACGACTCGATGACCACGCCCTCGGGAACCAGCACGTCCGCTGAGTAGGCCCGGACTACGGGTGGACCGTCAGCCTGGGGATACACTCGGATTTCCTCGAAACCCGCTGGCGAGTAGACGCCACCGCTCCATGAAATGGGATCGTTGATCTCACCCAGCAACACCACGCTGACGCGATCATCCTGTTCCGTCCGACCCACAAGAAAGATGCGATCCGATCGGGACAGGGTACTGACGCCATCCGCTCGGTGTATGCGAACGACGGCACCCTCGGCATAGAGCTCGATGCGTTCGAACACCACCGATCCGCTTCGGGCCTGACCGATCGGGAAATCGGCGACTTCCATGCGTTCACCCACTTGCAGTCGAGCGAGTGCTTCAAAGGCGTGCGCTGGCACCGCGATGACGGATGCGACCACACACGCAATCAGGAAGGCCAGAATGTTCAACCGCAAATGGTTTCTCGTATCCATGAGCTCTCCTCTTGCCGCGCTGAAAACCGGTACGCCTCAGTCTACGCCCGGCCACGGTGTTCAACAAGCGACTGAATCTTCTGCCATAATGCGTTTCGCCCGGAGCACTTAGCGCTTAATGAGGGACACGGGCGGGGGCAGGAGCAACGTGGAAAATGGGCGACAAAATTTGTCACTATCCGACCATTGTCGTGACCGCGAATTGCCGCTGCACCCGGACGCGAGGCTGACGAGATCAACAACGGAACAACGTCGAGCCGGTGAATGTGACCCGATTGTCAGCAAAACGTGAAACAGGCACGAAACTTGCATTTAGTTCCCCGGTCGCCGCAATTTGATGGCGCAAACAAAAACTCAACCACTAGGAGCTCGTCTCAAATGAACACCATCCGCAAGCAAGAAGGCTTCACCCTGATCGAATTGATGATCGTGATCGCGATTCTGGCTATTCTGCTGGCCATCGCAATCCCGGCATACCAGAATTACTCTATCCGTACCGCCAATTCCGAGTGCGTCAACTTGGCCGCTAGCATCAAGCTGGCTGTTTCTGAAACCGCACAATCAAACGGTGTCGTGGCGACCGGCGTTGCCGATCTGGCTACCGTGGGCATCACCGCAGCGGACGTTACGACCCCGCGCTGCGATTCCGCCCTGGTCGCTGCTGGCGTCATCACCATCAACAGCACCGGAAACGACGGTACCTCTCCTGGCACTTTCACCTTCACCCCGACGCAGTCCACCATCAACTCCTCCATCCAGTGGAACTGCACGGCGAGCCACACCAACCTGCAGCACGTTCCGGCTGAATGTCGAGTCTAAGCTCCATCTAACCTGGATTCAGGTGCAAAGCCCCCGCCTTCAAGCGGGGGCTTTTTTTGGCCATGCTTTTACCGTAGGCATGATACTTGCATAGATTAAGTTCAGGTGATTACATAGAGGATTCCACAATGGCATTTAACAAGGAACATCGTGGCTTTACCCTGATCGAGTTGATGATCGTGATTGCGATCCTGGCCATCCTTCTCGCCATTGCCATTCCTGCCTACCAAAACTATTCCATCAGAACCGCCAACAGCGAATGTATGAGCCTTGTCACGCAGGTGAAGCTCGCTGTCGTTGAATCGGCGCACTCTAACGGCACAGTGGCAGCTGGTGTCGCCGATCTTGCATCAACGGGAATCACAGCGGCAGATGTTGCGACGCCACGATGTGACGGCCTGAGCATCGCTGCCGGCGTCATAACGATCAATAGCACGGGCAACAGTGGCACGTCTCCTGGGACATTCACCTTCACCCCGACCCAATCCACGTTGGGTTCTTCCATTCAGTGGAACTGCACGGCCAATCAC
>JBCDLQ010000031.1:0-10901 GCA_039414335.1 Pseudomonadota bacterium
GCCAGCCGTAGATCGACTGGTCGTCGTCTCCAACGACGAAGAGCTGATTCTTCTCTCCTGCCAGCAGGCGTACGAGCGCGTATTGCAGCGTGTTCGTATCCTGGAATTCGTCGATCAGGATATGGCCGAAGCGGTCCTGATAGTGGGCTCGGCGCGCGTCGTTGTCGCGCAGCAGTTCCAGCGTTCTCAGTAGCAGTTCGGCGAAGTCGATCAGGCCGGAGCGTTCGCAGTAGTCCTGGTACTGGCGGTAGATGGCCACCTGCCGGGCCTGGAACGCATGATCGAAACACTCGATCGCGTCGGGTCGGCGGCCATCTTCCTTGTGGTGATTGATGAAGCCCTGCATGGCGCGGGCTGGAAACTCGCCTTCGTCCAGCTCCATGTCCCGGATCACGCGCCGAATCAGGCGGTATTGATCGTCGGAGTCGAGAATCTGAAAAGTATCCGGCAGCCCGACTTCAGCGGCATGCATGCGCAGCAGGCGGTGGCAGATGCCATGAAAGGTGCCGATCCACAAGCCGTCAGGGCGAAGGTTGAGCAGGTGGCCGACCCGGTTGCGCATTTCACCGGCCGCCTTGTTGGTGAAGGTGACCGCCAGCAGGCCCATGGGTGAGACGTGATGAACCTGGATCAGCCAGGCAATGCGGTGGACGAGTACTCGGGTCTTGCCGGACCCGGCACCGGCCAGCACCAGGACGTGTTCATCGCCAGCGGTAACCGCATCGCGCTGCGCGTCATTGAGCTGATCGAGCAGGTGGGAGACGTCCATGGTCGATCAGCGACTCTGATTCCTGGTGATTGCCGAGCCCATCGTCATGAGCCGGACTCGATCGCCCGATGACCGATGTCATCGCGATAGAAGCTGTCCTGAAAGGCGATGGAGTCCAGCGGCTTCAGCGCTTCGGAGCGAGCCTGTGCGACGCCGTCACCCAGCGCCGTGACGCAGAGGACGCGACCGCCGCTACTGACGACACGTCCCTGATCATCGAGGCGGGTTCCTGCATGGAAAACCTTGATGTGCTCGGGCTGTGCCAGGTCCAGACCACCGATCGTTCGTCCCTTCGCATAGGCTTCCGGATAGCCGCCCGCCGCGAGCACGATCCCGAGGGCGACCCGTTCGTCCCATTCCAGCTCGATCGTATCCAGTTCGCCCGCAAGCGTGCGCTGCAGCACTTCGACCAGGTCGGAACGCAGGCGCATCAGCACCGGTTGGGTTTCCGGGTCGCCAAAGCGCACGTTGAATTCCAGGACCTTGGGCCCGACCTCGGTCAGCATCACGCCAGCATAGAGAAAGCCCGTAAAGGATCGTCCGTCTTCCTCCATGCCCGCCAATGTCGGTCGAATGACCTCATCGAGAATCTGACGATGCAGTGCTTCAGTCACCACCGGAGCCGGTGAGTAGGCGCCCATGCCGCCTGTGTTCGGCCCCTCGTCACCGACATCGCGGCGCTTGTGATCCTGGCTCGTGGCCAGGGGCAGCACGGATTGCCCGTCGGCGATCACGATGAAACTGGCTTCCTCGCCAACGAGAAATTCTTCGATGACCACGCGGTGACCCGCTTGCCCGAAGGATTGGCCTGACAGCATGTTACGCAGGGTGGCTTCCGCATCCTCCGCGTTGTCGACGATGACCACGCCCTTACCAGCGGCCAGGCCGTCGGCCTTGAGTACCAGCGGGAAACCGATCTTCTCGATCAGGGCCAGACCATCGTCCAGCGATTCGACCACGCCATAGGCCGCCGTAGGAATCTTATGTCGAGCCATGAAGTCCTTGGCGAAGGCCTTGGAGGATTCAAGCTCGGCTGCCGCAGCCGTCGGACCAAAGCAAGCCAGGCCCGCAGCCTGGAAACGATCGACCACGCCGGCGGCCAAGGGGGCCTCGGGCCCGACGATCGTGAGGCCGACGGACTCTCGACGGGCCAGTTCCAGCAGGCCATCGATATCATCGGAGGACACCGCCACGTTGCGGCAACGGGCCTCTGTGGCAGTGCCGGCATTGCCCGGCGCCACGAGCACTTCACTGACTGTTGCCGATTGCGCGGCCTTCCAGGCCAGCGCGTGTTCGCGGCCGCCGCCGCCAATCACGAGAATTTTCATGGGAGTCAGGAATCTGGTCGCGAGAGAACTCGGTCCATTGTACCTTGGCGAGTCCCCAGAACCGGCCCTCGCTTACCGCTCATTCGTGCTGCTGGAACGGTCCACCCCAAGCCTATCGATCAATGGCGGAAGTGGCGCCTGCCGGTCAGGACCATGGCAATGCCGTGTGCGTTGCAGGCGTCAATGACTTCCTGATCGCGCATCGAGCCGCCCGGCTGAATCACGGCCTTGATACCTTGGGCTGCCGCCGTCTCGATGCTGTCGGCAAAGGGAAAGAAAGCGTCCGAAGCCATGGCCGCGCCGGTTAGCGACAGGCCAGCATCCTGGGCCTTGATCGTGCCGATACGGGACGAATCGACCCGACTCATCTGCCCCGCACCAATGCCCACGGTGGCACCGTCCTTGACGTAAACGATGGCGTTCGATCGCACCATGCGAACAACAGCCCAGGCGAGCCGCAGATCTTCGAGCTCCGAGGGCTCAGGCGCGCGATCGGTGGCCACGCTGAGCTGTGCGTCTTCAGCGGGCCGGTCCGGTTGCTGGACCAGCCAGCCGCCGTCGATGGCCTTCACGTCGAGTGCGTGGTCGGGCGCCGATTCGGGGATCAGAACGCGCAGGTTCTTCTTGCTGGCCAGGATTTCGCGGGCGGCCTCGTCTACGGCGGGCGCGATGATCACTTCGAGAAATCGCGATGTCAGTGCTTCGGCCAGATCGACGTCGACCGATCGGTTGACGGCAACAATGCCGCCGAAGGCAGACGTGGGGTCACAGGCCAGGGCACACTCCCAGGCCGCCTGCAGCGTGTCGGCGGTGGCGACGCCACAGGGATTCGTGTGCTTGATGATGACGCAGGCCGGGCGGCTCGAATCCAGCAGCTGGACGCCAGCCCAGGCCGCATCGGCGTCGAGCAGGTTGTTGTAGGACAGCGCTTTGCCCTGAATCGGCTGCGTGCCGGCGAGACCGGCCGCTGGCGCTTGTCGGTCACGGTAGACGGCGGCAGCCTGATGCGGATTCTCTCCATAGCGAAGGGAGTCCATGCGATCCAGCGCCAGATTGATCACGGGCGGCAGCTCCGCGTCATCGATCTGTTGCGACAGATACTGGGAGATCTGTCCGTCGTAGGCGGCCGTATGAGCGAACCCCTTGACCGCGAGGCGGCGACGCTCATCCGGCGCTGGTTGTGCCGGCAGGCTGCTGATCACAGATGGATAGTCTGCGGGGTCCACGACCAGCGTGACATGGGCATGATTCTTGGCCGCTGCGCGCAGCATCGCCGGGCCGCCGATATCGATCTGTTCGACCGCTTCGTCCAACGTGCAGCCGGGGCGGGCCACGGTTTCGGCAAAGGGATAGAGGTTGACCACGATCAGATCGATGGCCTCGATGCCGTGCTCAGCCATGACCTCATCGTCTTCGCCACGTCGCGCCAGAATGCCACCATGAATCTTCGGTTGCAGCGTCTTGACTCGGCCACCCATGATCTCCGGGAAGCCCGTGTGGTCACTGACTTCCGTGACCTCGACGCCAGCGGCGCGCAATGCTGCAGCCGTGCCGCCGGTGGACAGGATTCGCCAGCCTTGTTGCATCAGGGCCTGGCCCAGGGTTTCGATGTTCGTCTTGTCTGAAACGCTGATCAGCGCCGTGGGTTGGGCGGTCATGATGAAGTGTCCATGGGTCTAGAGCGTGGGTCGAGCCGAGACCCCAGTTTATAAGCCGTAGCGCTGGATCCGATTGCGCAAGGTGGCTCGCGTGATACCAAGAATCTTTGCAGCGCGAGACTGATTGCCGTCGACGTGATTCAGCACGGTCTGAATCAGCGGACGCTCGACTTCGCGAATGATGAATTCGTGCAGGTTGTCCGGGGGCGTTGAGCCCATGTCTTCCAGGTACTGCTTGACGACCTTTCCGACAAGATCGTTCAGGCTGGCGCCGTTGCTCTTAGCTTGCGCGTTCAAGTCGCGTTCATCCCTCGATGATCGTTCGCTGCCTCTCTGGACGATTGGCGGCGGGCCGCAAACGATAGCACAGCCCGCTGGCCGGGTCAGCGAGATCGGAAGGATCAAGGCAGAAAGTGATCAGTAGAAGCGGAAATCGAATCCGGAGGGCAGGGTCGTGCCGACCACGAACTCGATGATTACCGGCACGATCAGCTCCGTGGGCATGCCGAGGTCGGCATTGTCCGGGTTGACCAGATAATCGGCCGGCTGAAGGCGACGCACACCCAGTACCTGCTGACTCGCGTCGTAGAGGCGAACCTCCAGCACGGGCCAGGCCAGGCGTTCATCGGCTCGGTTTCGTAGCGTTGCGCTGACAATGACCGAATCGTCCAGCGTCGGGTGCCGATGCATATCGCGCGAGGTGATCTGAATCGCTTCTCGCGGGTCGAGACTGCTGATGGTCCCCTCTCCGTTGCCGAGCCATTGGCGTAGACCCGAATCGGGGTTGCCGGCTTGCGCGCCGATCTGGACCAGCAAGCCGAGCATCAGCGCCAGGCTGGCGACGGTCCAGATCGGTGACCCGGCCTGATTGCGGGACTGGATTTCGGGCAAATGAAGTTCCGGACCGAGCTCCGGCTCGACCGGTGTCTCGATGAGTCCGGGAATCGGCAGGTCATCGACCAGGTCCACGCCCGGGAGTTCGGGCTGGACCACTTCGCGGTAGTCGAGCACGGGTGGCATGCCGGCGCCGCTGAGGGGTGCTTCATCGGCGCGCGGGTGCTCCTTGAACAGGAGGCTTAAGGAATTGAAGGTCTTGCCGCAGTGGCCGCATCGCACAACGCCGGCGGCCTCTGCGAGACGCTCGGCGTTGAGCTCATACACCGCCTGGCAACCGGGGCAGCGGGTGTACATGATGGTCGGTCAGCCGGCCGCGTTGCCGGTGAGTTCGCGGTAGCGTTCGAGCTCGGCCATGAAGTGCTCGCGAATCTCGCGTTCTTCCTGAGCCAGGCCGCTCATGCTGGCGCGCAAGTCGGCGATTTCGCCGCGGGCCTGCTCGATGTTCTGGTTCAGCTGGGCGTTGACGTTGCCACCATCCCGGACCACCTGCGCGGCCCGTCGAACCAGCGCCTCGAAGCGTTCGTTGGCGAGGTCGAGAGAGGTCTGCATGGTCGCCCGCCGGCTGTCGACGCTCGCGACCTGAAGCTCCATGGCATCGAGGAGATCCTGCTCCGTTCGGTAGGCCGTCAACAGCAGTCGGTCGCGCGTTTCCTGGTTGCGGCGTTCCGCTTCGATTTCGGCCTGGCGGCGGCGCTCGGCGAGCACCACTTCGCGCTCTTCCGGAGTCAGGGCTCGTTCGCGCCGTTCCAGCACCACGCCGTTGGGACCAATCCGTTCCCAACCGTAGTCGCGGTATTCCGGCGGCACGCTGTTGCCATGGTGAACTTCGCCGTTCTCGTCAACCCAGCGATACACGTATTGACCCCAGACCAGGCCGGGAATCAGGGTTAGCAGAAGAATGATTGTCAGTCGTTTCAACATAGCGGAGCTCTCAGGTCGTTCAGACTCCATAGCGTTGACGGTACGCCAGCATAGCAGAACGATCTGCGCCGGCAGTGTCATGGTGTTCAAGCCAATCGATCAGGTCATCCAGATCGGCAACAGAAACTACCGTCAGACCTGCCGCGCGGACTTCATCGACCGCGGAGACATCATTGCTGCCCCGCTCCTGTCGGTCAAGGGCGATGGCGACAGCGGCCGCCTCGGCACCCTGGCGCTGAATGATCTCTCGAGACTCCCTGATGGACGTGCCGGCAGAGATCACGTCATCGATGATCAATACGCGACCCGCCAGTTCGGCACCAACGATGGAGCCGCCTTCGCCATGGTCCTTGGCTTCCTTGCGGTTGTAGGCAAAGGGCACATTCCGGCCAAAGTCGCGATGCAGTCGAACGGCAATTGCAGCTGCCAGCGGAATGCCCTTGTAGGCCGGTCCGTAGAGCATGTCGAATCCGACCTTGCTGGCCTGAATGGCGGCCGCGTAACAGCCGGCCAGTCGGTCCAGGCCCTGGCCGTCGGAAAACAGGCCCGCATTGAAGAAATAGGGGCTGGTGCGCCCCGATTTCAGCGTGAACTCGCCGAAGCGCAGCGCTTGATACTGCACGGCAAGATCAAGGAATTGATCAGTCCAAGGTTGACTCATACGGGTATTGTAAAGACTGCTCTAGCACACTGTTCATTCGGGCCCTTACTACAATTGACCCGTAACCAGCCGGAAGGTTCGCCCGCTGGTCTTGAACTGGAAGGCGCTTTTCGGGACCAGAATGCGCCATCCTCCGACAAGCGCTGGCCCAACAGACCCTTGATCAACCATGGCATCAGATCGGACGTTGCAAGCAGAAATCGACGGCATTCTGGCCTTGATTCGGGCCCGGGATATCCGCCGGGCGGGTCCGGCTTGCGAATCGCTCGTCGCTCGATATCCTCAGCACGCCCCAGCCTGGGCGACGTTTGCCGAACTCTGGTCGGCGGTCAATCAGCCTCTGCGCGCGATCGACTGTCTGGAAAAGGCGGTTGAGGCTGCGCCCGAATCGCTGCACCACCAGGCCAATCTGGCCCGGTTCGAAGCCCAGGTCGGCCGTCGACGCCCGGCCCAGATTCGCGCTGAATCGCTTTTGGAGAAACGACCGGAGGATTATCTGCTGCTCGATACGCTGGGCAATGTCTTCAGCCAGGTGGGTGAGCAGGCCACAGCGCTGGACCTTTTCGAGCGCGCCCTGGCCCTGCAGCCTGATTCCCCCACGGCTCTGTACAACCTGGCCACCTCCTATCGCTTCTTTGGGCGAGTCGATCAAGCCGAGGCGCTACTCGAGCGGGTGCTGGAGATTGACCCGGAAGATAACGAAGCCCGCCATAGTCTGAGCGTGCTGCGGCGCCAGACTAGCGAGCACAACCATATCGATGAGTTGCAGCGGCGACTGAACAACAGACCCGAGGGTCTGGCCGCTTGCCGCTACGCCTATGCACTGGGCAAGGAACGTGAGGATCTCGGTGAGCCAGAACTGGCCTTCGAGGCCTATGCACGGGGAGCCTCGATCATGCGGCGCCTGTCACCGCCCACGATCGAAGCCGAGCTGGCGAAGATCGAGCGCGTCACCGCGATGCTTGAAGCCACGGACTGGCAGGAGAGTCGTGCGGGCGATGAGACCGAAGAGCCGGTCTTCATCATGGGCCTGCCGAGAACCGGCTCGACGCTGATCGAACGGCTGCTGGCTGCCCATTCGCAGGTCTTTGCGGCCGGCGAGCTGATCCAGTTCCCCTATGCCGTTCGCCAATGGCTTCAGGTCGGCCCCATGGACCAGATCTGTCAGATGGTTGAGCAGGGCGCCGGATCGCTGGACTGGCAACAACTGGGTCGGGCCTACATCGAGTCGACGCGTCCTCGAACCGGCCATTTGCCGCGATTTATCGACAAGTTGCCCGTCAATGAGGTGTGGGCCGGTCTGATCCACCGAGCCCTGCCCAATGCCCGCTTCGTCCTGACCGCCCGCGATCCGATGGATACCGGCTTTGCCCTGTTCAAGACGTTGTTTCTCAATGGCCATGGCTGGACCTACTCGCTGGAAGACATCGGTCGCTATCTGAAGGCACGCCAGTCGATGATCGCAGCCCTGAAGCAGGTGATCCCCTCCGATCGCCTGATGGAGGTCGCCTATGAAGATCTGGTCACTGACCCAGAGTCAGCAGTCCGTTCCTTGCTGACCCTCCTCGATCTCGATTTCGAGCCGGCCTGCCTGTCATCGGGAAACACCGACGAAGCGGTGGTGACCGCAAGTTCACATCAGGTCCGCGAGGCGATCTACACCAGCTCGGTCGGCAAGTGGCGATCGTTGGCTGATCAGCTGACGCCGCTGGCCGATGCGCTCGGCCTGGACCCCAGCCAGTCGTCGGCTGGTTACACTAGCGCCTGATCCGATCACGCCAGCCATTTCATGCGCATCATCACCCTCAACGCCAACGGTATCCGGGCAGCGGCCCGTAAGGGATTCTTCGACTGGCTGAATTCGCAGAATGCGGACTTCGTCTGCATCCAGGAAACCAAGGCGCAGCTGCACCAGCTGCAGGATCGGGATTTCTTCCCGCCCGGCTATCACACCTACTACCACGATGCGGAAAAAAAGGGCTATTCCGGTGTCGCCCTCTATTCCCGTCATGAACCGCAGCAGGTCCAATATGGGATCGGCTGGCCGGACTTCGATCGTGAGGGCCGCTGGCTGCAGCTGGATGTGGGCAATCTCAGCATCATCTCGCTCTACCTGCCCTCGGGCTCGTCCAAGGAAGAACGTCAGGACTTCAAGTACGTCTGCATGGACTACCTCAAGCCGCGCCTGGAGGCGATGGCGAGCGCGGGCCGGGACTATGCCATCTGCGGCGACTGGAACATCGCGCACAAGGAGATCGACCTCAAGAACTGGAAAGGCAACCTCAAGAAGTCCGGCTTCCTGCCCGAGGAGCGGGCCTGGATGGACGAGGTCTTTGGATCGGTCGGCCTTCATGACGCGTTCCGTCGCGTCGATGAGCGACCGGATCGCTACACCTGGTGGTCCAATCGAGGTCGCGCCTGGGACAACAACGTGGGATGGCGGATCGATTATCAGGTCGTCAGCAACGGGCTGGCCCAGCGCACTCAGGCGGCCGATATTTTCGTCGACGACCGATTTTCCGACCACGCGCCACTGATCATCGACTACGCGGATGACTGAAGCCGCCGAGCGGATGACCCTCCGGGCGCTGATCTCGGCCTATCGGGATCGTCGCCTCGGCACCATCTTCGTGCTTGGCATGGCGTCGGGTTTTCCCTGGGTTCTGATCGGTTCGGCCATGTCGGCCTGGCTCGAAGAGCTGGGCATCAGCCGCAGCGCTATCGGCCTGCTGGGCGGTGTCGGAATCGCTTATGCGCTCAACTTTCTCTGGGCGCCATTTCTGGATCGCTATCGGCCATGGTTTTTCGGCCGCCTGGGCCTGCGGCGCAGCTGGATCGTCCTGACGCAGGTCCTGCTGCTGGGGCTGACCTTTGCCGTGAGTCTGATCGAGCCGGCTGCTGACCTGAAGCTGACCGGTCTGGTGCTCCTGTCGATTGCGATCACGTCGGCCACGCAGGATGTCGCCATCGATGCCTATCGCGTTGAGCTGATCGAGCGCGCCGATCAAACCCGGATTTCCTACGGTGCCGCCATGGCGACGTCGGGCTGGTGGACCGGCTATGGCCTGCTCGGAGCACTGCCCTTCTGGCTCGTCGACAGTCTGGCCGGCGGCTGGACCGTGGTCTATCAGGGCCTGGCCCTGCTGTGGCTGGGCTTCATCACCTTCGTGCTGTTTGTTGCCCCTTCACCCCAACCACGCGTCGCTGTCGCGACGGAAAAAGTACAGTCTGTTCTGAGGTCGCTGGTCGAGACCGTGATCCGGCCACTGAAGGAATTCTTCGTGCGCAACGGCGTGGCGCTTGCCGTGTCCTTGCTGGCCTTCGTCTTGCTGTTCAAGATCGGCGAGGCCTTTCTCGGTCGCATGTCGATCGTGTTCTATCGTGAGATCGGCTTTTCCAACGCTGAAATCGGGACCTATTCCAAATTGCTCAACTGGTGGGTCACGGTGATCTTTTCCGTTCTCGGCAGCCTGGTCAACGCTCGCTTCGGCATCATCAAGGGGCTGGTGGTCGGAGGTCTCGCCATGGCGGCGACCAACCTCATGTTTGCCTGGATGGCCGCTGCCGGGCCCGAAACCTGGCTGTTCGCCCTGACTGTCATCGTCGACGGGTTCACCGCGGCGCTCGGCACGGTGGCCTTCATGTCCTTTATCACGCTGTTGACCAGCCACTCCTTCAGCGCGACGCAGTACGCGCTGCTCGCCTCGATCGGTAATCTCGGGCGCACGACGCTGGCGTCGAGTTCGGGCTGGGTTGTCGATCAGCTTGGCGGAAACTGGGCCCTGTTTTTCGTATTGACCGCTGTGGCCGTTTTGCCCAGCCTGCTGTTGCTGTGGTGGCTGGCACCGACCCTGCGCCAGCGATATCCAGCCGCCTTCGCGGCTCGCAATCGCGATTCCTGAGTTCGACTGGAGGCGCATTGTCAGCATTCCAAGGCTGAGGCATGATGCCCGCTGGGCCGGCTTCGCCCGTTGATCAAACCATCTGTTCAGGATTCTTGATGAAACTCGACGCACCGTTTATTCGTCTGCCCTATCGATTCGATGCCGCTGCCGTGATGGCAGAGCTTGGCGACCTCGATGACTCTCTCTGGCAAGCCCACCCTCGAGGCTGGGAGGGTCATCAGGCGGTCGCCCTGGTCAGCGCTGATGGACAAACCGACCTGACTCGATTCGACGGCGAAATGAAAGCCACGGATACGCTGGCCCAACTACCGGCGATCCGGCATTTGCTCTCGGCGCTGGACACGGTGGTTGGCCGCACGATGCTCGTACGCGCCGATTCGGGCAAGGATGCGCAACGACTCGTCGACGCCGGATCCTACTGGCATCGGCGCGTCCGCGTGGTCCTGCCGATCCAATGCGGCGATCAGGCCCGTTGGACCGTGGGCGAGCAGGCGTCGCTGCCCTTGCCGGCTGGTGAGAGCTGGCTTGTGGATGGTTGGCGAGGCTATCTCCACAGCAATCCCGACAGTCAGCCCCTGATCTATCTGGTCGTGGATACGGTGGGTTCTGCGTCCTTCTGGTCCACGGTCAACAGCGCTGACCGGCCGCTGGAGCCCGAGCGCGAATCGGTCATGAGTCCGCGCCAGGTCAAACTCGACGGAGAGCCCAAATCCATCGAAACCGAAATCATCCGAACGGCACGAGTGATGTCGCCGTGGGAAC